>NZ_JBFRUJ010000075.1:0-38288 GCF_041474575.1 Vibrio sp. 10N.222.51.C5 | reverse complement strand
TGTCAGCATTAAAGAATTGCTTAAATTGCTTCTGTAAGGAGATAATCGTCATCGGCTTCACTATTGATGTAGGTAGTTTGTTTGGCGACGATTATCTGATCATAAATGAAGCCTTTTTTCTATCTAAATAAACAAGTTAGCTCTTAAGATCCTGTCTATGAGGCCATGTATAAGCACTCTTTTGTTAGAAACGAATAGCGAGCTGACAGGGTGCTATACCCCATCAGCTCGCATTGAATTATCACTATTTTAGGATAACCCTCTAACCATTATTGACGTCTTGGTGGTGGTGGCGGAACTTCCTCTTCCGATAGACCACCGCTTCCATCTGCGTCTAGTTTATCAAAGTCATCGGCGAGTGGACCTCTGAGCTCTTCTAATTGTAATTCGCCATCACCGTTTGCATCCATTTCTTCAAAGCTTGGCATTTCTCTTGGGCCTTCACGGCTTTCAGCACACGCTTGAAGCGCGAATGTCGATGTCAGTAAAAGTAATGCCGTCGTGATTTTGTTCATCATTTAATTCCTATTCGTAACCAAATATAAGTGTAATTCTTTGACGCAAATAGGTTAGCGATCAAATTAGCAGAGAAAATGGATAAATCTAGGAGATGAAAGTTAGCGCTTAACTTTATAAGAGCATCAGTTCATCAGCCCATCAAGTCAGGTTGTTTAAACCTCCATTGTTTCTACATAGTTTCCACATTTTCTATTTTTATCCTAGTCCATTATTGAACTCATGAATTTAATGCCTTTAGCAATAAAGGCAGAAAGCTATCGTTGGTATTGAAATGGATTATTTTTTAGGAGCCGTAGAATGAAGGCAATGGTAAAAAAATCAGTCGTTGTCTCTTCTACGTTGTTGGTTGCTTCTTATAGTAACGCTGCGCTTTATAGGGTGGTTTTGGAGGAATCACCAGTAGAAACGGAATCGGTGTATGGGGTTGCAGTTGAACCAGAGCTTGGTACAACGGATTGCTTTAGTACCAGTTGTGGTGACACCGATTACGCATTCGCAGGGGAAGCTCAAAATGCAGAACCAGGTTTTTCCTTTAAAGAGGAGGTCCCTTTTGGTATCGATAACACGTTCTACTATTTGGATTATGACGATATCTATAGCTACTGCACAAGTGAACTTGGCTACGCGACTTGTGAAGCTTGGAGTTCTTTGTTGTGGTATGGCGATGAGGATGCAGGCATTGGAGGCTTGAGAAATGAGCGTGATGCATATTACGAGCTGAGCTATCAGACGAATTCCACGGCTTTCTATGACTCTTATTCGTTAAGTGATATCCCTGATGTTGGCAGTAATCCACCTGATGTGAGCAGTTATAGTTATTCCTTTGTTGATGGAACAGAGGAGAAGGTGATCACTAAAGTTGACGAGAATGGTTTTGTTCTTGGTAACACCAGCAGTGGTTATTACAGCTATAACAACCAATATATTCAGTTGTATAGGCAGCGTGGTTACTACGATACAGGCACTGAATTTACGGTTCTCCAACCTGAAGCCGATACCAGCATTACGATCAGCGATGCTGACGGCGAAGCGAATATAATCTCCCAAATGGGAAGAACGATGGCTTTTGACTCTTTCAGTTATGGAGGGGAAAGCTATGTGGTCGGAAGCGCGTCCGTTGCGACTTTTTATTACAGTGATGAGTATAAAGATTATGACTCTCCGTACACATCCGACAGTGATGCTGAGGATCTAGATAATTGTATCGATGAAGATATTGAGCCTGCTTTATATCCAGAGTGTCAGAACTTTGCTTTTGCTAATCGAGCTTTTGTCTGGAATATAACCGATGCGAATGGTCCCAATGATGATGGAAACCGTTTTGCAGTATCCGATTGGGAAACCAGTTCGACCTATTACTCTTACAACGATGATGAAGCTTCAGCACAAGCGAGTGTGAGGGCTGCAACGATTTCGTCTAGAGGGACATATAGCTCTTATCCTGTTTTAGTTGGTTACAATACAGAGCTAGATGATTCTGATAACTTTCTTATGCAGGCTGCTGTGTTTAGGCCAAGCAGTACGTCAAATTTCAGCGTTTCGGAAAATGCTTGGACGACGACATTTATCGCTAATGCGACGGTAGAAGTGAGTGATTCATACATCCACAGTAATTCTGTCGCAACAGACATTAATGAAAACATGATGGTTATTGGTTATGCAAAAAGAGATGGTGATTATCCGTCGGATCGTGTGTCTGATAATCGTATGTTCGTCGCTGATGCGAATGACACAACGCCAACAGCCACATTCTTCGCAAGTTTAGGTGAAGACATTTTCTTTGACAGTGCAGAGGGAAAAGCAAGTGAGATCAACAGCTACAATGAAATCGTTGGCTATGTTGACGCCGAAACTCACGCTGAAGTAGACGGACATGAAAGAAGGCATCGCGGCTTCATTTTCCCTTATAACGACACTGGTACCGATGCTGATAGACGTGCAAGATATAATGATCAAGCTTGGTGGTTAGACGACCTAACTAACGGTGGTGACGACAGTGATGCCAACAACCACTTTAGAATATTGGACGCAACCGACATTAATGACGCGGGTGTTATCTCAGGGACGGCAATACAATGTTTTGCGAGTGAAAGTAGCTCCTCTTCTATGGCTTATGATTCAACCGCACACTTTGCTTATTGTAATGATGGAGTAGGTGACGAGAGGGTGGTGGCTGTAAAACTTATCCCGATATCTGGAGCAACAAGTGAAGACATTGCTGAAAGAAGTGATGATAGCGCTGAAGATGTTGAACGTAGTGGTGCCGGTACCGGGCTATTGGTGCTTATCAGTTTAATGTCCGTGCTTTCAGTTCGCTTGAAAAAGTCTCGTTCTGTGATTGCCTAAATTGATGACGTGCTCACGAGAGAAACAACCTCTATTTGACCGTCAACCATTAAAGTAATGGGTTAGGTTTGATACTTCGTCCCATAAGAATACCGCTGGGATATGAAGCTTTTTAAAAGAGCATCACCTGTTTTGTGATGCTCTTTTTACGTTCAACATACACTTATCTCTTTCTGCTTTAGCCAAAAAAATCACTTGTAACAATTAAGTAACATCTCTTGCTTTGCTGTAAATCAAACCACCACTCTTCAATCCCTTGATAGCACTCACTTTCCTGTTGTGAGGGTTTGTGTGTAACAATTATTTTACAATTTGACGGGTTTTTAGCGTTATTGCCCATTTCCTTCGATGCATTCCAATCTTTCCGCTTGTGGGCCAAATTTAATTAAGGACAAAAAACACGTAATACAAAACCAATAGGTACAAGGAGAAAGTTCATGGTGGATACATACAACCCGCTTGGCACGGATGGATTCGAGTTTGTTGAATACACGGCCGTTGACCACAAGGGAATTGAGCAACTTAAAGCACTGTTTGTGTCACTTGGTTTTGCTGAGGTCGCCAAGCATCGCTCAAAAGAGGCTTGGCTGTATCGACAAGGTGACATCAACTTCATCGTTAATGAACAACCGCACAGCCAAGCGGAAGCGTTCGCTAAAGTGCATGGGCCATCGGTGTGTGGCATGGCGTTTCGTGTTAACGATGCAACCACGGCAATGACGCAGGCGTCTAGCGGTGGTGGTGAAGAGTACAAGACAGAAATCGGGCCAATGGAGCTGAGCATTCCTGCTATTTACGGTATTGGTGAAAGTTTGCTTTATTTCGTAGACCGTTACGGCAAGCAGAGCATCTACGACGTTGATTTCCGATTCTATGATGACGCGCAAGAGCGCATGGCGAAAGCCGACGTAGGCCTTTATGAGATCGATCACCTCACGCACAACGTGAAACAAGGCAATATGGATCTGTGGTCTGGTTTTTATGAGCGTATCGGTAACTTTCGTGAGATTCGCTACTTCGACATTGAAGGTAAGCTGACAGGCCTTGTGAGCCGTGCCATGACCTCACCGTGTGGCAAAATCCGTATCCCTATCAATGAGTCTTCCGACGACAAATCACAAATTGAAGAGTTTATTCGCGAATACAACGGCGAAGGTATCCAACACATCGCACTCGCCACGGATGACATCTACAAAACCGTGAAGACTCTGCGTGATCGTGGCATGGACTTTATGCCAACCCCAGATACCTACTATGAGAAAGTTGATGATCGTGTGAAAGGCCACGGTGAAGATACCGATCTGCTGCGCGACCTACGCGTTCTGATTGATGGCGCACCGACCAAAGACGGCATCTTGCTGCAAATTTTCACGCAGACGGTAATCGGGCCTGTGTTCTTTGAAATCATTCAGCGTAAAGGCAACGAAGGCTTTGGTGAAGGTAACTTCAAGGCGCTGTTTGAGTCGATTGAAGAGGACCAGATTCGTCGAGGAGTATTAGACGATGCATAAATGGATCTCGTTTCCTCATCGGGAAGGAGTGTGCTCTAAACAAGCGCACGCCGATTTTCCCGAAGAGGCAATTTATGAGCGAGAGGCGGGCCGAAGTGGATTCTTCGGCCCTGCCGCTCATTTTCACCACCAACATGCCCCAACAGGTTGGTCGGAGTGGGAGGGCGATCTGCGCCCTCGCGCTTTTGATTTTACGCTGGTGGAAAAAGCCAGCCAGATAACCCCTTGGGCGGTGCCTCATCTTTTGCACAATGCGGACTGCAAAATCCGCGTGTGGCGCATGGACGAGAAGATGGACTTCTTGGTACGTAATTCCGACGGGGATGAGCTGCTGTTCATTCATCAAGGCAGCGCCGATCTCTATTGTGACTATGGTCATCTAGCGGTGAGTGAAGGGGATTACGTGATGATCCCGCGCTCAACCAATTGGCGCTTGGAGCCAAGTGAGCCGATGTTCATCTTGATGATTGAGAACACAGACGCGGCTTACTCCTTGCCAGAGAAAGGCATGGTCGGCAATCACGCGGTGTTTGATCCGGCGGTGCTCGACATACCTTCTATCAATGAGCAATTCCGCGCTCAGTATTCAGAAAATCAAACTCAGGTTCAGGTGAAACGCCACGACAAAGTCAGTGTGATCACCTATCCGTTCAATCCATTGGATGCAATTGGCTGGCATGGCGACTTAGCGGTGGTGAAAGTGAATTGGCGCGATATCAGACCGCTGATGTCACATCGTTACCACTTACCACCGTCTGCACACACCACCTTTGTTGGCGCAGGCTTTGTGGTGTGCACCTTTGTACCACGCCCGATTGAGAGCGATCCAGGTGCGTTGAAAGTACCGTTTTATCACAACAATGATGATTTTGATGAAGTGCTGTTCTATCACGCAGGTGACTTCTTTAGCCGCGATAATATTGAAGCGGGTATGGTGACTTTCCACCCGGCGGGCTTCACTCATGGGCCTCATCCTAAAGCCTTTAAGGCTGGGCAAGCGCATAAGAAAAAGTTCACCGATGAAGTCGCGGTGATGATCGATACTCGCCATGCGCTGCAGTTCTCTGGTGAACTCGATAGCGTTGAGAACAAAGAATATGTCTACAGTTGGCAAGACACGGGTTTGCAAGAGACAGGTTCTCAAACCATGGCTGACGATAAGAAGTAAGGGACAAGGATGAAATTAGCAACCAAGAAAAATGGCACTCGCGACGGTCTATTGATGGTCGTAAGTAAAGATCTTAAACAATGTGTAGCTGCCACCGAAATTTTCCATGCGATGCATCTAGCGCCAACCATGCAGGTAGCATTGGATAACTGGGACAGCGTGGCTTCTCAGTTAGAAGAGTTATACACCTCGTTAAACAACGGGCATGTGACTGGCAGTGAAGTGTTTGCATCTCAGTATTGTGAATCACCTCTGCCACGCGCATATCAATGGGCTGATGGCAGTGCTTATGTAAACCATGTTGAACTGGTGCGTAAGGCGCGTGGTGCTGAAATGCCAGAAAGCTTCTGGGTTGATCCATTAATGTATCAAGGAGGCTCAGATGCGTTTATCGGCCCTCGTGACAATATCGAATTTGCCAGCGACGAGTGGGGCATCGATTTCGAGGGTGAAGTCGCGGTTGTCACCGGAGATGTGCCAATGGGTGCTAGTGCTAAGCAAGCGCACGATTCGATTCGTTTACTGATGTTGGTGAACGATGTGTCACTGCGTGGCTTGATTCCAGCAGAGCTCGCGAAAGGCTTTGGCTTTTTCCAGTCTAAGCCTTCTTCGGCGTTCTCCCCGGTCGCAGTCACACCTGACGAGCTTGGCGAACAGTGGAAAGGCAGCAAGGTACATTTACCGCTGATATCGACCTACAACGACCAGCCTTTTGGTTGTCCGAATGCCGGTATAGATATGACTTTCAATTTTGCAGAGTTGGTTGTGCATGCAGCTAAAACTCGACCATTATCGGCGGGCGCGATCATAGGTTCAGGCACGGTTTCTAATAAACAAGGCACTGACCATGGCACCTCGATTTCTGAAGGTGGTGTGGGATATTCATGTATTGCTGAAGTACGCATGATAGAGACGATTCGTGATGGTAAACCGTCGACTCAATTCATGTCGTTTGGTGACTCGATCAAGCTTGAGATGCTTGATGCGGCGGGTGATTCCATTTTTGGCGCGATAGACCAAAAAGTGAGCCAGTATCGAGCGCTATAATCCACGTAATAGGGTTTCAGTATGAGCGAGAGCATCGTGAACAAGAACATTATACTTTACGGTTACTGGCGCTCTTCGGCTGCCTATCGGGTGCGTATTGGATTAAACCTAAAGCAACTCAACTATGAGTCTAAATCGGTCCATTTGGTGCGTAATGGCGGCGAGCAGCATGATCCACAATATCGCGAACTCAATGCCAGTGAATTAGTGCCGGTGCTGGTGGATGGTGAAGTTCAACTCAATCAGTCGCTGACGATCTTGCAATACTTGGACGAAAACTATTTGTGTGAGAGCAGCCCAGACTCCTTGTTGATTCCAGAGCAAACACCATTGCGCTATCAAGCGTTGGCAATGGCTCAGGATATTGCGATAGAAATTCACCCTCTGAACAACCTGCGCGTGTTGCAGTATTTGGAGCGGGAATTGTCGTGCGAGCAAGAGGCGAGAATGGACTGGCTTCATCATTGGATGAACCAAGGTTTCCGTGCTCTAGAAGAGAAACTGGCAAAGCACAGAAAAGCACACGGTGATTCGGTGTATAGCCTCACCGATTCACCATGCATTGTCGATATTTGCTTGGTGCCACAGGTGTATAATGCGCTGCGCTTTGGCGTTGATATGTCGCCTTATCCGTTGATTAACTCGATTGTTGAAGCGTGTAATCAGTTACCCGCTTTTATTGAGGCGATGCCAGAGAATCAAGCGGATGCGAATGATTCCATGTAGATTCACTGATGTAAACGCAAATACTTTTCCCTTACGCTACCAAAACCGTTTTTGGACTATTCTGTTCTAGCCTGATTGCTCATTTAGCAATATACGAATATCTTCACGTATTGGAAAGTCGCTTGATTGAGTGTGCAGTTTTATTGGTGCAGATTAGTATCAATGAAACGGGAGAAGTCATGATCATTAGTATACCAACCGGAGAACGCGCCTCCGGTTGGTATGTTGTTACATCGAAAATATAATCAAGCTGTTACCACTTATACTTCCAACCCGCTTGAGCTAGATAGAATTTCTGGCTGTTGTCTGAACCACTGGTTAGGCCCGCAGACTTAGACTCATCCCACTTGGTTTCTTCGTAAGCCATACCTACCCACAACGTTGATTTAGGGCTCAGTTTATAGTCGATATTCAAACCTAAACGCAGCCCGTCGTCTGTCTCATTGACGACGTTGTAGTTGTTTGACGCATCATAGATTTTCTCGTTGATGAAGTAGCGGAAATAAGGCATCACGCTCCATTTGTCATTAATTTTAGTTGGGAAGTACCCACGAATCTGGTTTTGTTCCCAGTTCTTGTTTTGGTCGTTATCCCAAGTCCAATCGGTGTATAGGTAGACTTTTGCTGTGAAACTATCACTGTGTTTATACGCAAAACCATGCTCCGCTTCCCACTCGTAATCGTTCTCTCCTACGAAGCGATCATAGTAGTAAAACGCATCCCAGTAAGAGAATGAGAGTTTATCGGTGATCTTAAACTCACCACTAGGCATTATCCAGTACAGGTTGTGGCTGCCACGAGCATCTGTTCCCGGTGCAGAGTCGTTAGATTCTTTTCGGTATGTAGCGTTCAGATTAAAGACCACATCATCGTTGCGAACTAAGTTACGAGTCGCACCAATCTGAGTACGGTTTCGTTGAAACGAGTTATCTGTGTTATTTAGATCCTCAGTGATCGAACGGCGCGCCACTTTATGTTCAAGAAAATAGCTCCATTTGGAGTTAGGGCTATTAATGAATAGCTGTGCGACTGGGGTGAGTTTGTCTATCACTGCATTGCCATCAGGGTCTCTGTGCCCTTCAAACTTTTCCATTTCCATGTAAATGTTCGACGCAACGTTCCACTCAGAGGTAAAGTTTTGGGTTAGCTCTTCCGTTTCAACTTTTACGGCGTTGTCTTCAGTCGCAAGCGCGAGACTAGGTAGAAGCAGTGCTAGTAGGGTAGCTCCAGACTTTTTATTTATCATTTTTATTATTCCTAGGACGAATTATTGGTAGTTCACTGAATGGCCGAATGGGTAAATAACGTCACCGTTGTCATTTTTTACATCTACTGGAAGAGTTCCTGTTGGTGCGTTCAGAGGCAGTCCCGTTTGAGGGTTTAAAAACAAGGTGCGAATACCAGAGCTAATGTTTGCTTCAAGTGAATTGCGGTCATTGTTGGTCACGTCGAACCCTGTGATACCGTAAGTAGCGATGTTCGCTTGTACACCGTCTACATGGGCAATGTCGTAAGGATTACGCGTTGAAATCATCACCAGTTTTTTGCCTTCAGCGTTCGCGATATCTACGATTTTCTGAGCATTTGCCGCGTGGCCCATTAGGTTGTATGTCGACATGATAATCAGATCGGACTTTACAATGGTGCTACGAAGCTCATTTTCATTTAAGTTATCTTCCATTAATTCCGCTTTCTGCTCGCTAATGAACATTGGGTGATTACCTGTCTCTTGTTTCACAACGTTCAGGTACTTGGTTACAAGTGCATTGCGGCTATCTTCATCAGAAATAACTAGGATATTGCTGGCTTCACTTGGATCGACAGGCAATACATTATTTTGGTTTTCAATAAGCGTGATTGATGCATCAGCGACCTTTTTCTCTTCAAGTTTGTTCGCTTCAGAGCCTACTGAGTCGATGGCAAACTGTTTGTCTGTGGTTTGGTAAATCAGACCCATTTGAAGCTTTTTCTTTATAACGCGAGTTGCGGCTTCTTTCATACGCTCAAGGAACTCTGGATTGGTTTCCATTTTGTCTTCTAGGTAGACAAATAGGCTTTCCAACTGTTTGATTTCATCTCGGTTGGTAATTTGAAGCGGCATCAAAGCAATATCAGCACCGGCGTAAAGTGAAGCGTGAACTGCGTAGTTGCGATCAAAGTTGTCAGCGATGGCCCCCATATCGAGCGCATCGGTCACAATTAGCCCATCAAAGCCAATTTTGTCACGTAAAACCCCAGTCAAAATAGGTTTGGAGAACGTTGCAGGGATTAGCATTTCTTTGTCACTTAAGGTCGCTTGGATCATAGTGTCATCCACGCTTGGTAGCGTCACGTGCGCTGACATTATGGAATCGGTACCGTGCTCAATCGCGTACTTAAATGGAGCGAGGTCGATCGCTTCCCACTCTTCTCGTGAGTAGCTGACTTCTGGTAAATCGTAGTGTGAATCGACGCTCACGTTGCCATGCCCAGGAAAGTGCTTCAGTGCACTGATCACGCCAGCTTCATGAATACCATCCATGTAGGCGGTAGACATTTCATTGATCACATCAACATTGCTGCTGTACGAGCGCACACCAATGATCGGGTTGTTCTGGTTCACATTGACATCAACCACAGGGCCGAAGTTGTAGTTAATGCCTAAAGCGGACAGCTCTGAGCCGTGAATCTTGCCAGCAACGTAAGCATTGTTCGCGTCACCAGAGGCAGCTAGCGCCATGTTTCCTGGCATCTCTGTGCCATTCTGCAATCGAGTGACGTAACCGCCTTCTTGGTCAGTCGCGATGAGAAGAGGTAGGTTACTGCTCGCCTCTTGCAAGGCATCAGTGAACTCGACGATTTGATTCGAATTCACTAGATTTTGGCGAAATAGAATTACACCGCCGATATGGTAGTCGGTGATCATCGAGCTTATGTCATGGTTAATTCGAGTTACAGGGATCTCTTCATCGGTGTATGGTTCTTTGCCCCACGAGCGAAAATCCATCATCAATGTTTGACCGATTAACTCTCTGTTATTCATCGTACTTACGACGCTTTCAGCGTATTTTTCTGGTTGTTGCTGGTACTGCTCTAGGTCTTGATTACTGAATTTATTCATGCCACTCGAACAACCCACAACAGACAATACTACTGTACTCAAAATGATCTTATTCAATTTCATCACTGCTTTTACCTAAGTTAAATCAACGTTTTTGGAACCAAACATGTACGTAGCAAAGAAACCCACGACATACGAAATAAGAAGACCAATAACAAACACCGCCATCCCTGCAAAAATACCGCTGTTAGAAGTCATTAATGGCACAGCGACGATACCCGATGGGCCAAACACTGTATTTAAACCGACTGGCATCCCTAAGTAAGAGACCAATCCAATAAAGAACCCGCCTGCTGCACCGCCAATACAAGCGGTAACAAACGGTTTTACTCGTGGAAGTGTGACGCCGTAAATCAGCGGCTCACCTATACCCAACAAACCAGGCACAATAGCCCCTTTGACTTGAGTGCGAAGAAGAGAGTCTTTTTGGGCTTTGAAGTACAACGCCATTGACGCGCCGACCTGACCGCCACCCGCCATCGCCAAGATTGGGAACAGAGAGTTAAAGCCTTGCGCTTCCATAAGTGCAAAATAGACAGGAACAAACCCTTGGTGAATACCAAACACGACAGAGATAAGAAATAGGCCAGCCAGTAAAGCGGCACCAAATGGGTTGTCGTTTAAGTTAAGGAATAACCAAGACATGCCTTTGAACAACTCGCCACCAATCGGCATGATCAACAAGTAGGTGACCGCGCCCATAATGAGAAGCGTGACGACAGACGTTAGGATCATATCGAGTTCATCGGGCATGTATTTTCGAACCAGTTTCTCTACGTAAGCACCGGTGATTGCCGCGAGTAATACCCCAATGATGTTGCCACGCGGGTCGATAGAGAATCCGAAAAACTCATTCATCCCTGAGTAGACGCCGGACGTGGCGGTTGGGTCATATCCCAAGACGAACAGTGAAGCCAGAATCGCCCCGTTAACGCCAGAGCCGCCAAAGGCTTGCTGGGCGTTATAGCCAATCAGAATGCTCAAAAAGGCAAAAAGGCCGGTACCAAATACTTTCATGTAGGCAACAAGGTCTAACAGCGACTTGCTTGGTTCTTGATCGATAATGTAGGTCTGCTCAAGTAAGGTTGCAAAACCAAGCAACAGACCCGCCGCGATAAAGCCAGGGATTAAGGGGGTAAAGATGGTAGCGAACTTACTAAGAAATCGCTGTACTCCACTGGTTTGCTTGCTCTTCATTTGCTTTTTTTGTTCAGCCGCAACCGTAGACAAATCTTCCTCTGCATTAGTTTGTTTTACGGTCGCTTCAGGCTGCTCAAGCATCAAGCTGTTCATCAGCTCAGAAGCTTGTTGCGCTTTACCTGGCCCAAGAATGATCTGAAGTTGTTCGTCACTCTCTACCACACCCAGAACGCCTGGGGTTTTCTTGATGGTATCCAGAGACGCTTGATTGATGTCTACGAGGGCTAAACGTAAGCGGGTCATGCAGTTCCCACATTTACGAATGTTGCCACTGCCGCCAACGGCCAACAGTAAAGCTTCAATCATGGTAGGCGTTATTTTTGCCATTTGAATTACCTTTTATAACTGAATTTAATTATTCGTCGGCGAGTGCAGTTCGGATGAAACCACCGCTTTTATTGAGTCGTGCACAGGCTTCTTCGGCGCTGATGCCAGCCAAAATCATGAGAATTGCGGTTTTGCAGTTGTTATTACAAGCGTTAAGCGCATATTCAGCGTGTTTGCTGTCAACTCCGGTTGCTTCAATAACAATGTTGATTTGACGTTGGACTAGTTTGGCGTTGGTCGCCTCTACATCAACCATCAAATTTCCAAACACTTTCCCACTGCGGATCATGGCGCCGCTGGTCAACTTATTGAGAACCAATTTCTGAGCGGTACCGGCCTTCATTCTTGATGACCCAGTCACCACTTCAGGGCCGACAACTGGAGTAATCGCAATGTCTTCGGAATTTGCCATTGGAGATCCGGGGTTACATGAAATTGACACAGTGGTCGCTCCGATGAATCGAGCATAGGTGAGGCCACCCAACACATATGGAGTTCGACCGCTCGCGGCTATTCCGACGACTACGTCTGACTCTGTTAGCGCCAACGATTTTAAATCTGCTTGTGCGAGCGCAGGATCATCTTCCGCGTTCTCTACAGCTTTTAAGATGGCTTGGTGCCCGCCAGCAATAACGCCAATGACTTGTTCAGGGCTCGTGCCATAAGTCGGTGGGCATTCGCTTGCATCTAAAATGCCTAAGCGCCCAGAAGTGCCAGCGCCGATGTAGATTAATCGGCCACCTTTTGCAAAAGCACTTGTGATCGCGTCAACGGCTTTTGCAATGTGAGGAAGGACTTCTTCTACGGCTAACGCAACACGTTGGTCTTCTTTGTTGATGACGGCTAGCATGTCAATTGTTGATAGCTTATCAATGTCTGCGCTTGCAGGATTGCGGCTCTCTGTAACCAAACGGTTCAAATCGATCTTCATTACTTGTTCTCTTACCCAATACAAACTGAGGGCGATACTAAAGAATAAAATATTCCGTTTGAGTGATAAAAATCACAGTTAGAGTTATTCTGAAGTGGTGATTTAGGTGGAATAATTGTGATAAATTTATACTAAATCCCAGGCATTCCGACTTAATTGGCGGTTTGAACTGAATATTAATTATTCTTCATTAGGAATATTTTATTCTAAAATAATCGAGGTGAAATGTGTCAGTCGTGAATAAAATTGTCAGCCGTCGTACTCAGCTCTCTGCCAATGCGAGAAAAATTGCGGATTGGATAACATCAAATGTGGAACAGGCAGCCTCATTGACAAGCCAAGAACTGGCGCAAGCGACCAACGTGAGTCAATCAAGTATCGTGAAATTTACGCAGCGAATTGGTTTTAAAGGCTACAGTGAATTCAAGTTAGCGCTGACGGAGGATATAGGTCGAAAGCACGCCATTCAAACCACCCCACTGCACAGTAATATTCTGGCCGATGACCCATTCAGCGTTATTTCTCAAAAGCTTGTGCAAGAAAAAACCGATGCGATGATCCAGACAACCAATGCGCTGTCACTTGATACCTGCACGGAAGCTATTCGACTGTTAGATGGTGCCAATAGAGTGCAAGTCGTAGGTATTGGAGGCTCAGCACTCACGGCAAAAGAGTTTAGCTTTAAATTGCTGAAATTAGGCATTACCGCTTTAGCAGAACAAGACAGTCACGTTCAGATAGCGATAGCCCGTACGCTTACCCCGCAAGATGTCCAAGTTGTTATTTCGTTTTCAGGGGAAAGAAAAGATGTGTTAATCGCCGCAGAAACAGCAAAGGAGCAAGGTGTTAAGGTCATCGCTCTTACCTCCGCTCGTAAAAGTAAACTTCGAAGCATCGCGGATTTATCCTTTGATACGATTGCTGATGAAAGCCAATACCGAAGTTCATCGATAGCATCCCGAACAGCTCAAAACATTATTACTGATTTGCTGTTCATTGCATTAGTGAAGCAAAGAGATGAATCAGCAAGACAGCTTATTGATGACATCAACTCAGATATTCGTCAGGTTTCGCATAGATAACTGGTTACTTTACTTTCTTCTAGTTTGGATTTTTTGAGATAGGAACACTAAAGCGAAACAACACTCTTTATCTCTTCCAAAACCTCGGCGTTAGCGATAGCCCCGAGGTTTTCTACATTTTTGCCATTGATCACCTGTTTCACAGCCAACTCCACCAGTTTGCCAGAGCGTGTTTTTGGCACGTCGCTGATCGCAAATATCTGGCTTGGCACGTGTCTTGGCGAACAAGAGGATTTGAGTTTGCTTTTGATGGCTGTCAGTAACTTTTCATCTAAACTCACACCTTGCTGCAGCTGAACAAACAGCCATACCTGTTCATTGCGGTCGATGTTTTTACCGACTGCTATCGAATCGATGATGCCGTCAATGGTGTTCACTTGCTGGTAGATCTCGGCAGTCCCAATTCTTACCCCACCGGGGTTGAGGGTGGTGTCGCCTCGACCGTAGAACAGGTAGCCACCATGCACGCTCTGTGCGACTTCATCACCGTGATGCCACACATTATCGAACCTATCCCAATAGGTGCTGTGATAGCGCTCTCCGGTGTCATTCCAAAAGCCAGCGGGGAAGTTGGGTAGGGAGTTTGTACACACCAGTTCGCCACGTTCATGATTAACCTTGTGGCCAGACGAATTGAACACTTTGATGTCGACGCCGAGCCCGGCCTGTTGGCACTCACCGCGATACACTGGCGAGATGGGATTACCTAAAACAAAGCAGCCACAAATATCTGTCCCTCCAGAAATTGAGGCTAAATGCAGGTCTTGCTTGATGTGTTTGTAGACGTAATCGAACTGTTCTGGATAAAGCACAGAACCGGTCGAGCACAGTGTTCTTAAGTGAGGAAGAGAGTGACTGTCGATCGGCGAGAGTTCTGCCTTCTCAATCGCTTCTAGATACTTGGCTGAGGTGCCAAATGTCGATACGTCTGCACGCTGTGCCAAGTCCCACAGTACATTGGGTTGCGGATAAACCGGGCTACCATCAAAGATCACCAAACAAGCACCGCTCGCGAGCGCAGATACGTGCCAGTTCCACATCATCCAACCACAAGTGGTGTAGTAGAACACGCGATCTCTCGGTTTAATATCGCAATGAAGCTGATGCTCTTTTAGGTGGTTGATGGTAGTGCCACCAACCGAGTGAACAATACACTTTGGCTTTCCGGTGGTACCGGAGGAATAGAGCACGAACAACGGTTCATTGAAGCCGACACGAGTAAATCGAAGAGGTTTTGTCTGATAGTGATTAATGATGCTGTGCCAGCTTAGAATCGACACATCATGTTCAACTTTTTTCTTCTCTAAATCGTTCCTCTCTAAATCGCTCTTATATAAATCATTGTTCGGTTTCAAATAACCGATCTTACACACCTGTTTTAGCTCGGTTAAGTGCTCGATGATTTCACGGTTCTTGCCCGCCATATCGAACGTTTTGCCATTGAAGGTGTAACCGTCACAGGTGAACAGCACCTTAGGTTTCACCTGTCCGAATCGCTCAATCACACTCTCTACTCCAAAATCAGGCGAGGTCGATGTCCAAATCGCGCCTAAGCTGGTGGCGGCTAGCATGGCTATCACGGTTTGTGGCAGATAGGGAGTATACGCAGCAACTATATCACCTTGTTTCACTCCGCTATCGACAAGCCATTGCTGAACACTAGAGACAGCTTCACACAGGGTTTCCCATGTATAACTCTGTTGTTCGCCACGTTCGTTCTCAAACCAAATCGCAAGCTCGTTTGGCAACGTTTTTGCTGAATGCAGTAAGTTTTCGGCGTAGTTAACTCGAGCATTCGGAAACCACACCGCATCGCGATTCGATTTCGGCTGCTGCCAGCGGCTCCCACCTTGAGCTTTGATGGTCTCGCTTTCTGCCTTGTTAATAGAGTCTTGTGAGCCGACTACTCCACAAAACTGCCATACGTTTTGCCAAAATGATTCCGGATGTTCCACAGACCATTGATGGAGTTCGGTGTAGCTTTTTACGTCCCTATCTAGGTTTAACCCAGACTGTTCAAGGCTATCGATAAATCGGGTTAAGTTGGCATCGGCGATACGCTGCTCGCTAGGGTGCCAAATTGGCTTATTGCTCTCGTGCATTCCTTTACCTTTAACAAAAAGTTAACGATTTCAGTCTGGTATTTAGGTTTTACAAAGTCAAAAGATCAGAAAAATAAGGGTTTGTCGTAATTGTGTAAATAAAATGTTACACGATCGCCCGTTTCGAAAAATCGCGCAAATTGGCGCTTATAAGGAGTGGAGATAGGCTTAAAGTGAGACATTCGAAAGGAGGTGTGTAATGACTCAATATCATTCTAAGCCCGTGAGCCAAGAGGGATGGGTTGAGTGGAGCCTCGAAGAAGACGCTATTTGGCACGACTTAGTGAAAAGGCAACTGGACGTGATTAATGACCGCGCATGCGATGCTTATTTGCACGGTTTGACCTTGCTGGATCTACCATTAGACAGAGTTCCCCAGCTGCCAGAGATAAATAAAGTGCTAATGGAAACAACCGGTTGGCAAGTTCAGCCTGTGCCTGCATTGATCGATTTCGACCGATTCTTTGATTTGCTCGCCAATAAGAAATTCCCAGTTGCGACATTTCTGAGAACGCGAGACGAGTTCGATTACTTACAAGAACCTGATTTCTTTCATGAAATTTTCGGCCATTGTGCCATGCTCACTAATGCCGATTTCGCGGCTTTCACTGAGCATTATGGAAAACTAGGCCAAGCCGCCACATCTAAACAGCGCGCTTATCTTGCCCGTTTGTATTGGTTTACGGTTGAGTTCGGTTTAGTAAAAGAAGGCCAACAACTGAAAATCTATGGCGGTGGCATTCTTTCGTCTCCAGCGGAAACTATGTATGCGTTGGGAGGGGATTTGGCGGTTCGCGAGCGGTTCGATCTGCAGACGGTGTTAAGAACTCCTTATCGAATCGACATCATGCAGCCGAAATATTACGTGATCGACGAGCTATCTGAGCTCTTTAAAATCAGTCAGGAAAACCTATTACAGCAAGCTGATCTCGCCATAGACGCGGGGTTACTACCACCACTTTTTGAACCCAAGGAACCAACACATGTTGAATGAACAAAAATGCGAAGCCTGCAGTATCGACGCGATTGCCCTAAGTAAAGATGAACAACAATCTTTACTGTTGGAGTTGTCCGACTGGCAGATCATCGAAAGAGACGGCATCCCGCAGCTTGAGAAGGTGTTCAAGTTTAAGAACTACAAGCAAGCATGGGCATTCAGCAACATAGTGTCAGAACTGGCAGAAGAAGAGTTCCACCATCCTTCGATCTTATTGGAGTGGGGCAAAGTCACCGTCACTTGGTGGAGCCACTCAATCAAAGGCCTGCACAAAAATGACTTCATCTGCGCCTCACGCTGCGATGTGTTCGCGGTGAGTGAATAGTTTTGTAGGTTAGGAGTTACTCTTGCAACCTCTGTGATGCGATTAACTCATTATTCGGCTCATAATGTGAGTTGAATAATTGCCTTAAACAGCTCATAGTATGAGTTGAATAAGTGATACTTTCGCATCATGGGGTGTAATATGTGGATTTGGCAGCAAGATAATTGGCCAAACTTTGTTTGGGATAATCAGAAAATAGGCGTGAGGTTAAGAGAAGTACGGCTTAATCAGGGCATTCTATTGGGCAAGATTACCTCACAGTCGGCAGATCAATCCCAAACCATGCTCGACACCTTATTAGCGAACATAGTCCATTCCAGTGCGATTGAGGGAGAAAAGCTTAATGCTTTCTCGGTCCGGTCTTCTTTAGCCAATAAACTCGGTGTCAGTGAAGATCGACCTTTTCCAACGACAGAACAAACCGATGGCCTAGCTGAAATTATGTTGGATGCGGTGCAGAACCTAACAGAGCCACTAGCGCTTGATAGGATCTTACATTGGTACGATAGACTGTTTCCTCAAGGCTACACCATGTTTAACCCTGTAGTTGGAGGTCAGCTACGAGGTGACGCTCCGATGCAAGTGGTATCAGGAAGAATTGACCGCCCAACCGTGCACTTTGAAGCGCCTAGCCGAGACATTCTTGATGCTGAGCTAGATACATTTATCAAATGGTTTAATGATTCACTTACCGACGCCACACTCGATCCTCTATTGCGAGCCGCAATCACTCACCTTTGGTTTATCACCTTACACCCGTTAGATGATGGTAATGGTCGTATTACTCGATTGTTGACCGACTTGGCGTTAGCACAGGCCGAGCAGCAGTCGGTACGCTTCTATGCGATGTCGGTGGGAATTCTCGCTAACCGCAAGCATTACTACGAGATATTGGAGCGAACCCAGAAAGGGGGACTCGATATTAGCGAATGGTTGATGTGGTTCTTAGATACGTTAGACGAGACGTTTACAGGGGTTTTCGCTGAGGTCGACCAAACTGTATATAAGACCAACTATTGGCGCAGCATCGACCAAACCAAGCTTACAGCAGAGCAAGTAAAAGTGCTGAATAGGATGCTCGATGGTGATTTTTCAGAAGGTATCAATGCCAGCCAATATCAGAAAGTAGCAAAGGTGAGTAGTGCCACAGCAACACGTCATTTGAACGCTTTGATTGAGCATGGCTGCTTAGTTAAATCTGGTTCTGGTGGTAGAAGCACGCGCTATCTGTTGCCGGAGTAGGGCTCACTTCAATTTATATACTTAAAGGTGCTGAGAATGTTGGCAGTTCTTTAGCCACAGAAGGTTGTTAAACGAGCCAACTTATAGGTTAAATCTCGCTCCTTCTTTTTACTACTATTAAAATGTGCAAATACAATGACAAATGAAGAAATACAATTATATAACGATATAGTTAAGTCTGGGTTTCCTGTATTAGGGACATTATGTGGTGGTTTAGTTGGTGCAGCATCAACTTATCTTTTAACAAAGTTGAATAACGACAATGACGAAAAGAAAGACGCTCAAAAGCTGCGGAATGATCTGTTAATGAAAACTGCAAATGATGTAGCAGAATTTGAGCATTTAATGGCGATTTATACGACTACATTAGCGAATTATCTAAGAGATCAAGTCGATGACGGCTCTTTGAAAACAGCTTACCTAAATTCATTCAATAGTAATCTAACTTTGCGTAAGGCTAGAATGAATCTCCATATTCTCGGAATGGAAGCATCGTTAGAGTTATTAGAAGGGTATGTTGAGGCTACAAGAGAAGTGCTAGCTTATGGAAAGCGGTTAGATATAAAAAGAGCTATTGAACTAAATCAGAAGATATCTAAGGGTCCAATTTTATTCTATCAATCATTATCGATCGATCCTTAACGCCTTTTTGTTGTTTAGCAAGCTAACTTTCAAAACTCTGCTTTTCACTTTTTAGTTGCTCTTCACCAAACGCACTTTCCCAAACTAGCTTGACCTGCATCAGCGACTTGCTTGGTTTCTTGTCTCATAAACCCTTTCTGTTACTCATAGTATTGGTTTTATGAGGCTGCTCTATGATATATTTCTCGGCCAAGTGTATTACAGACGAAGGCTAATAATGTCTATCAACCTTTCACTCCTTCCACCCAGCGAGAAAAATAAAATCGAACTGGATAAGCAAGCATCGTTTCTTGTATGGAAACTGAAGCAAGCGAAATGTGGCCCTGAAGCCATTGTTGAAGAAGCAATGAAGCTAGGTGACCCAGAAGAAAAGGCTTGGTTTGATCAGTCTGTAGAAAAATACAAACGGGTAATGGGTGTCGCATAAACGCAGACAAACCTTGCCCAGCAGTGCTGTAGAATTGAAATGACACAGTAATTTGCTAGAATTTGCACCGTTAATTGAATCAGAGAGAAGATCCCGATGGGAAGAAGTTTTGAAGTGCGCAAGGCCTCAATGGCGAAAACTGCAGGCGCAAAAATTAAAGTTTATTCTAAATACGGTAAAGAGATTTACGTACTGGCTAAGAACGGCAGCTCTGACCCAGACATGAACCTACCTCTTAAGCACCTGATTGCTAAAGCGAAGAAAGACCAAGTACCAGCTCACGTTATCGACAAAGCGATCGATAAAGCGAACGGCGGCGGCGGTGAAGACTTCCAACCAGCTCGTTACGAAGGTTTTGGCCCAGGTGGCACAAGCGTAATCGTTGACTGTCTAACTGACAACGGCAACCGTACTTTCCAAGACGTTCGCCAATGTTTCGTTAAGACTGGTGCGAAAATCGGTGTTGAAGGTACTGTTTCTCACATGTTCGCTCACCAAGCTGTATTCCAGTTTAAAGGCGAAGACGACGAGATCATCCTAGAAACGCTAATGATGGAAGACGTAGACGTGACTGACGTTGAGCTAGAAGACGGTGTTATCACTGTATTCGCTCCAACGACTGAGTTCTTCAAAACGAAGACTGCACTAAACACTGCGTTCCCAGAGCTAACGCTAGACGTTGAGGAAATCACTTTCGTTCCTCAAACAACTACGCCAGTAGCTGAAGAAGATTCTGAGAAATTCCAGAAGTTCTTAGACATGCTTGACGACTGTGATGACGTTCAGCAGGTTTACCACAACGCTGAGCTGTAATATCAATCTATAATTGATAGCTTTGCTCTTGTGAGTAAATGTAGAATACAAAAAACCGAGCCTAGTGCTCGGTTTTTTTATGGCTGTAATTCAGTCGTTTACCCATGAACATAGCTTTTTTACCGTATCTTTTTGATCGCAGAACCTAGACTATAGCTCCTTAACATTAGCCCTTGATCATCGTTCCGTGATGTCAGGTTCGCAAAGCGTTCTTGGGCGACAAATCCATGCTGAGAATTTTCTGATCAAAGGAAGCACGGTGAGGTTGAGTGTGATGGCACACGGCCAAGCGATGAAAAAGCTTTGCATCCAGATTGACGGCCACTCGGAGCTGAATCCCATTTTGTAGCCAGAAATTAACCCAGACATGATGGTTGCCATGGTGAGTGAGGATAAAATCGCGGTTACCCAAAATTGTTTTTTGCTCATATATGTTTCTCCCGTGATTTTCTGATGTTGATGAGATAAGGTTACATTTATCCATTAATGAGAAAAATAGGCACATGTAGAAATATGAATTCCATATTTGGAAACATTGATGATCTGTTTTTATTCTGTGCAGTGGTTGAAGAGGGCTCTTTGCTATCGGCTTCGAAACGGCTGCAACTCCCTGTGTCGACTATGTCGCGTCGGCTAACCGCATTGGAAGATCGCCTCAATATCCGACTTTTAGAAAAGAAAGGTCGAGAGCTGGTGGCCACCAAAGACGGTGAGGCCGCGTTTGCAGCGCTGAGCAGCGGCATGGAGTCGATTCATCATGGCTTTAATAGCTTGCTCGAAGAGCGTGACGCTATCCAAGGCAAGATAAAGCTCGCCGTGCCTCATAACTTCTACAGTGGCTTTCTAGGGTCGACGGTAGAGCAATTCCTCACTCAGTATCCAAACGTTCAGCTCGACCTTACTCTGAGCCAGCAGCAGCTCATTCCACAGACTGATCGTGACTTACTGATCACGTTTAAGATCTCGGACATGGAAGGCATGATTGCTCGACCGCTGTTTAAAGCCAAACACGGGTTTTATGCAAGCCCAGAATACTTAGATTCGCGTGCAACAATAGAAAAACCCGACGACCTAGAGCTGCAAGATTGGATTAACGTCGATGATGTGTTTGATATGCCGCTCTACAAATCCGACCGCTTAGAGCAGATGATCACGATTAAACCTAAGTTCATCGTCAACGATATTCATGCGGTGGCGGCAGCAGCGCAAAAAGGTTTGGGGCTTGCTTCATTGCCTTTTCGTCATGTATCCCCTGAGATGAATTTGATTCAAGTGCTCCCTGAGTATCATCGGGGTGATCGCCAAGCGTATTTAGTGTACAAAGAAAGAAAATATCAGCCAAAGGCTTTGACCCTGCTTATTGATGCACTGATTGAGAGTGTTCGATCTTTTCATAGCGATGGTTTGGTCAAATAAAAGGAGAAAGAAATGAAAGTAAGTTTTATCGGGCTAGGCGTTATGGGTTTCCCAATGGCAGGCCATCTAGTCAAAGCCGGTTTTGAAGTAACGGTATTTAACCGCACTCACAGTAAAGCGCTAGACTGGGCTGATAAACACCAAGGTAAAGCGGCAGAATCTGTGGCTGAATGTGTAGCGGAAGCTGACGTGGTATTGGTTTGTGTGGGCAACGATGACGACGTACGCAGCATGACAACCAGCGAAACAGGCGCATTGGCAGCGATGAAGCCAAACGCGATTCTTGTCGATCACACTACAACGTCTGCAGTTCTGTCTGAAGAGCTTGAAGTGGCAGCGAAGCAAGCCGGTATTCGCTTTATGGATGCACCTGTATCTGGTGGCCAAGCGGGCGCAGAAAATGGCGTGCTAACCATCATGTGTGGTGGCGAACAAGCGCTTTTCAACGACCTTCAACCTGTGTTCGAAGCTTACGGTAAGTCGTCAGTTCTTATGGGTAAAGTCGGCCAAGGCCAACGCGCGAAAATGGTTAACCAGATCTGCATTGCAGGAGTGTTGAATGGCTTATCTGAAGGCTTAGTGCTTGCTGAAAAATCAGGTTTGGATATCCCAACTCTGGTTGATTGCCTTAAAAACGGCGCTGCTGGCTCATGGCAGATGGAAAACCGTGCTACCACAATGGCACAAGACAAGTTCGATTTTGGCTTTGCAATTGATTGGATGATCAAAGACTTAGGTTTCTGTCTAGATGAAGCTGAGCGCCAAGGCATCCAGCTTCCACTGACTGAAAAGACCAACAACGCCTACAAGGCACTGTCTGCCGAAGGACAAGGCCGCATGGATACATCAGTATTGATGAAAGCCGTGGTTGAAGAGACAAAGAAGTAGAAAGATCGAAGTAATAGGAACTTCGTTTAGATAATTAAAAATAGCCGCGGATTAGCGGCTATTTTTTTTGTTTGAGCTCTGCCGAGTGCGTTAATCCAAAATAAATCCCCTCCTAGCCTCCCCTTGATTCATATGTAGATCCCTTGCTGATCGTGGAGAGGGGAGGAATAGAACATCGATCGTTAAAAGTGTCGATATATGTTCAGTGCTAAAGAAAGTTCTCCCCCTCTGCTAAAGATCTAGAGATATTGATGAACCCAGATTGAGGGGGAGTTAGAGGGGGAGGTAACTATGGCTAATTATGCGAATAGTGTTCGTCTAGTTCCTATAAGGTTGAGACCCCACTCACACCGCCTCTCAACCATTCACTCCTTATAATTACCATTCGTCGCATTGGTAAAACTGCACGACAAATTCTAGTTAACCTTTCAACGTCAACATTTGAAAGGGATTAGAAATCATGACTACTTCACACTCATTTAATTCAGGCTCTACAACTTCTGTGCTTACGCGTTCATTGCTGATTGCTCTTGTTTCGTTTGCACCGTCGTTAGCTTTAGCGAACCCGAGTTCAGACGTGCTCGATATCTACAACCAAGCGGCGCAAGGCAATGAAGACTTGGTTGAGGTGGCTTATGAACGCCTTAATGACACGCTGCAACAAGACGGCGCTACGCCACTGACTTTAGTTTATTTAGGAAGCACAGAAACCCTGATGGGGCGTGATGCGTTCTTACCTTGGAACAAGATGAAGTATGTGGAGAGAGGCTTATCAACCATTGATAAATCACTGGTGCTGCTGAAAGACGAAGACCAACCAATTCATGAACAACCCCGTGTTCAAGGGCTGCCAGATTCTTACCTAACTCGCGCAATGGCCGCCGTTACTTACACCTCTCTGCCAGACATGTTTAATCATTTCGATCGTGGTTATGACCTGTTCCTCGCGTTACTCGCGGAAGATGATTTCCAACAGCAACATTTCGCTGCGACATCGTGGATTTACCGTTACGCCATTACTGCATCGATTCGTGCTGAGGACTTCGAGCAAGCACAGGTGTGGCTTGAAAAGATGGAAAACACCGATGCTGGCAACATCGAGACAATGACGGCGAAAGCCCTAATAGCGAAAGCCAAATAGCGGTTTACTAAAGCTCATTAACAACTGCGAACGCTTAAAAATTATGGGTCAGCGGAGGACAAAGGAATGATTGAATTTAAAGATATCTGCAAAGCATATGTCACGGGCGGTCAACGTGTTGATGCATTAAGCGGGGTCGATGGACATATCCGGCGCGGTGAAATGGTGGCGTTGTGTGGCCCGTCTGGTTCAGGGAAAAGCACACTTTTGAATATTTTGGGTTTGTTGGATATGGACTATCGAGGACAGATCAATATTGATGGCCAACCGTATCCGACTGAGCAAATCGCCGCTGCGCGTTTTCGTCGTCAGTCGCTGGGTTTTGTGTTTCAGCGCTTCAATCTGGTTCCAGTGATGACGGCACTTGAGAACGTGGCCTACCCATTGATGTTGAACCAATGTTCGAAACAAGAACAGCAGACCAGAGCACAAGAGATGTTGGAGCGTGTTGGGCTAGGCGAATATGTACATCATCGCCCAGACAATCTTTCAGGCGGCCAGCAGCAACGTGTCGCGATAGCCAGAGCGCTAATCCACAACCCAAGCTTAGTCATTGCCGATGAGCCGACCGCTAGCTTAGACAGTCACACCGCCAACCTTGTGATCGACATTATGAAAGAGCTCGGCCATGAAATGGGCACCACCTTTATTGTCGCAACGCATGACCCAAGAATGGCGCAGCGTTGTGACCGAGTCATTGAACTTATCGATGGTCAACTGGCACTACAAGCCACAGCAATGGAGGCAATCTCATGGGCAAGTTAACACAAAGAATGAGCACTTTTTTGCTTCCTACCTCGGTGCGTTTGGCGTGGCTTAATTTATTGAGAAACGGTCGCCGTAGTCTGCTTTCGGTATTGATCATCGCAATTGCCGTATTTGCGCTGACCTCGGCTGGAGGTTATGGGCTTTATACCTATGAATCTCTGCGTGAATCGACCGCGCGCGATACTGGTCATCTTACTTTGAGTACGCCGGGATATTTTGAGCAAGATGAAGACATGCCGCTGAGCAATGGTCTAGACAATGTTCAAGCCCTAACCAAGAGCATTATTGGCGACAGCGACGTGCGTGGTGTGCAGCCTAGGGTCTATTTTAGCGGCTTGGTTTCTAACGGCAGCAAATCGACCATTTTTATGGGAACGGGTGTCAATGAGCGTGAGTTCGACATGAAAGGTCCTTTCTTAGATGTGCGCAGCGGTCAGACCCTCTCGGATGTGAAATCGCCAAGATACGACAGCCAAGAGCCACAAGTGATGCTGGGAACTGACCTTGCTCGTAATCTCAAAGTTGCCGTTGGCGATTGGGTGACACTGCTCGCCACCACCAGTGACGGCGCATTGAACGCTTTTGATTTTAAGGTGCAGGGTATTTACTCGACAGGAGTGCCTGAGCTGGATAAGCGTCAGTTATACGTACACATCACCACTGCCCAAGAGCTTTTAGCGTCAGATAAAGTCAGCACCTTGTCGGTCTTTCTTTTTGAAACCAACAAGACTTCGACGGTTCAACAGCGCATCCAATTGGCTTTGGACAAGCAAGTTGGTCAACAGGGCTCAGATATTGAGCTCACCCCATGGCAAGGTCGCGCGTTCTTCTACACCAAGGTTAAAGACCTTTACGACCGTATCTTCGGCATCATGGGCGCAGTGATGGCATTGGTAGTGTTCGTATCTTTGTTTAACACCATGACCATGTCGGTGACGGAGCGAACTCGTGAGATTGGCACTTTGTCGGCACTTGGCAGTTACCCTTCTGAAATCGTGGCGGGTTTTCTAAAAGAGGCGGGCTTACTGGCGGTAATTGGCAGTGCGATAGGCGCACTAGTGAGCGGTTTAGTGTCGGTGTTATTGCTGGTGATTGATGTGCAAATGCCACCACCTCCGGGAAGAACCGAAGGTTACCCACTCAATATTTACTTCTCATTGGAATTGGTTGGTTACGCCACCTTGGGTGTACTGACGATCTGTTTGCTAGCCGCTTATTTCTCTGCTCGCAAAGGCGTAAATAAGCCAATCACGGAGGCGCTGGTTTATGTATAAATTTACTCGTTCACTCACTGTTTTAGGTTCTGTATTGGTTTTGGTTCTAGCATCGGCACCAAGCTGGGCTATCGATTCACAGCAAGTTACCGAGATGATTGCTAAGGCAGACAGCTACCGTTTGAACAGCGAACAGGCATCAAAAGTGGTATCTCTGGTCGCGCTATATCAAGACGAGCAACTAGACAAAACCCGCGAATACAACGTCTACACAAGACCAAACCGAGAGTCGCTGGTCGTGTTCAAGTCGGCGGTCGAGGCGGGTCAAAAGATGCTGATGATAGAGGACAACTATTGGTTACTGATGCCGAAATCGCGCCGACCTATCCGAATCACACCAATGCAGAAACTCTTGGGTGAAGCCTCGGTAGGCGATATTTCAACGCTGACGTGGAGTGAAGATTACCAAGGTAAGTGGGTTGCCGAGCAACAGGTTGAGAGGTCGACTGGCGAGACACTCGATACTTATCATCTAAAGCTAACGGCGAAAACCAAGGGGGCGAGTTACCAGTCGATTGATCTGTGGTTAACAGCAGACCGTGCATTCCCAGTTAAAGCGGATCTGTATCTGCGTTCTGGAAAACTGGCGAAACAAGCTTGGTTTACTGAAGGCGTGCGTGATGGATTACCAACAGTGGTGTCGATGACCTTGCTCGATAAGATTCAGCCGAGTAAGAAAACCGTGATTGAGTACCGCGAGGTGAGTGAACAAGCCTTGGCTGACAAATACTACAACCCTGCTTACTTATCGCGTAACAGCGTGTCTGGGCTGTAGGTGAGCGTCATGAAAGCTTCCAATTGCCGATTCCACATAAAGCCTTCAATCGCTACTTTGCTTGCTTTGTCTTGTGTGAGTAACACGATTCAAGCGGACGACCTGAGCTTGGCGTGGGATTGGCAACTCAGTGCAGAAGTGATTGAATCGAGAGAGTCACCATTTAGCCCTTTAGCGTCTGATAATCGTCAGTCTTTAAATGGCTTGCTGGATCTAGAGGTTGGATATAACAATTGGCTTGGTCTGTTCGCAGTTAAAGCCAACGATATTTTGAGCAACGATCCACAGGGGAATGAGGCGAGCTTTGAATCGGAATTCATTGTGCGCGAGCTGTTTTGGCAAGGTGGTGTTGAACTGTCTAATTCAGCGTTCGGTGACCACTATCTTGATGTCACGCTTGGCAAGGTTCGTTTGGATTGGGGCGTGGGCTATGGCTATCGACCGTTAGACATCATCAAACCTTATCGACAAAACCCAGTGGGCATTGTCGCAGAAGAGGGCGCAGGTGTTGCCTCGGCGTCACTGTTCGATATGACGGGCGAATGGACACTGCTTTACAGCGATTCGTCATGGACTTCCCAAGACGTAAATGAATTCGAAAAGCAGAATCAGCAACAAGGCTTTGGGATACGTCGTTACAATCTGGTTGGCGACCACGAATATCAATGGATCGCTTATTACGACGATGTACGCCACGGCTTGCTTGGAGCGAGCTTGGTGTCGGTATTAAATCTCGCGTGGGAGTTTCACGGTTCGATGGTTTATCAGCGACAAAGTTTGGGTTACAGCCAGCCTAACTCACTGCATAAACCGGTTTATCTAGAAGAGCAGGGCGAGGCTTACCAAGCCTTACTCGGACTGATATGGGTCAACGAGACGGGCCACAATGTGGTACTGGAATACTGGTTTGATAGCCGCGCTTGGCGTGACTCTGAGTGGCAAAGCGCTTTAGAGAATGCGGAATCTTTGTCGGTTAATCCGATGACATCTTCGTTGGTAGGTTCTTATGCGCAAGGCTATCAGCACGCCAATTTGGTTCAACACAACATCATGTTTCATTGGTCTCTGGATTCGACACATGGCTGGCTTGAAGATATCACGCCAACATTCGATGTCATGTTGTCTCCTCAAGATGGCGGTTTTATTGCGACTCAGTGGCTCAATTATCAGGCTTTAGATAATGGCAATTCATCGTTGGATTTGGAACTTGCTGCACGCTTTCTAGGTGGTAAAAGTGATTCTGCTTACGCCAGTTTACCCGATAGTCATATGATTCTCTTAAATATCAAAGGACGATTTTAATGGACACTTCTTCAAACAGTCGATTTTCATGGATTAAGAGTTTCGCGTTCACCACGCTATTTTGTGTTCTTATTGCAATTACAACCCATACGATTTGGGGCGGCGGATTAACGGTTAACCTGGCAATCAGTTTTGGCTTTGGCTACAGCGCCGTGGGTTCTTCTTTCATCTTGGTGAAGTTGTTTAAGAGGACATCTCGAACGCTTGAGGTGGGTATCTCAATGGTGATCGCGATGACCTTTGGTACCTTGAACGCACACTATTGGTTGAACGGGTATTTCGGGGCTAATATCTCGGACCTTAAATCTGTAGTCTTGCTCGGTGTGATCTTCTGTTCGGTTTGCTATTACTATTTCTATACTCGGGAGCAGCAGTTACGTGCCGATAATGAATTGGAAGTGGCCAAGCGTCGTCAGGCCGACCAAGAAAAGGTGGTGGTGCTCAGTCAGCTTAAACAACTGCAAAGCCAAATTGAACCGCACTTCTTGTTCAACACGCTTGCGACCATCAATGTATTGATTGAGAGTGACAGCGCGAAAGCCAAGTTGATGCTCGAAAAACTCACCGACTTGCTGCGTGTAACTCTGAAAAACAGCCGCACCGAGCAATCGACCATCGCACAAGAGGTCGACTTGTTAGACGCTTATCTTAATATCCAAAAGATACGTTTGGGTGAGCGCTTAGCGTTTTCGATTGAAACACACGAAATTAGCGATTTGCAGGTGATTCCACCGTTCTTGATTCAACCTTTGGTCGAGAATGCACTCACGCACGGCATCGAGCCCAAAGCCGCTGGTGGCCAAGTGAATATTCGTATTACTCAACAAGCACAGCAGCTAAAAATTGAAGTGGCTGATAATGGCGCTGGGTTGAAAACGCCTTCTGCGAATACGGGTCACGGTGTTGGGTTAAGCAATATTCGTCAAAGAATCGAAACCCTGTATGGTGATAAGGCGAGCCTAACGATTACTGAACACGCTGAAGGCGGGGTAGTCTCGACGATCTTGTTACCGTTGACTGAGGCAGCCGCCTAGAATTACAGATCAGAAAACACCGAACAGTGACGCAAAATAGACGATTTACAGTGTGAATTTAAAGGACTAACCATGAACAACCCAACAGTACAGCCGAGCGTAACGGCGATAATCGCAGACGATGAAGCACTGTTAAGGCACCACTTAGACAAGAGCCTTGCTGAGGTTTGGCCGGAGTTAGAAATCGTCAGTAAAGCACAAAACGGTTTGGAGGCGATGGAGAGTATTCAGCAGCTTAAGCCCGACGTGGCTTTTCTCGATATTCGTATGCCGGAACTGGATGGTATCTCTCTGGCGAAACAACTCAACAAGTTAGATTCACCGCCATTGATTGTGTTTATCACGGCTTATGACGAATACGCGGTCAAAGCTTTTGATCACAATGCGATGGACTACCTGCTTAAGCCAATCAATGAAGAGCGTTTACTGGCCACATGTCAGAAAGTGCAAGCGCGTCTGTCGAGCAATCAAACACAAACAGGTACCACGCCAGAACAGCCCGATATCACGGCGTTAATGGCTCAGCTTCAACAACTATCCCAGTCGACGTCACAGCAAACGCAGCCTCCTTATCTATCGGAGAAAAAGTATCTCACATGGCTCAAAGCCAGTGTAGGGGAAGACATTCACCTAATCGCCGTCGATGATGTCGCTTACTTCAAAGCAGAAGACAAGTACGTGTCTATATTTAAGAAGGGTCAAGGGGGATCGCTAGAGGAGTATATTCTTCGCGTGTCACTAAAAGAGTTGATAGCGCAACTCAATCCTGATGAGTTTTGGCAAATCCACCGTTCAGTGGTAGTGAAAGTTTCCGCCATTGATAAGGTGAAGAAAGGGCTCTCAGGTCAGATGTCGGCGTATGTGTCAGGGGAAAAGCTACCGATCAGCCGTGCCTCGCAAGCGTTGTTTAAGGGTATGTAGAGAACTGGCTGAAATTTATGTAGCTTATTGATTTTAAATAGATGTAGTTAGCGAGTCTAAAATCGATTTAATAGGCTCTTATCTAAATGCCTATTTAAATGAGCACAGCGATCTTACATAACGATTGGTGATTTATAAAATAAAGATCCAGATCACAAAGATACTCATCAGGTTCAATATTAAATAATAATCGTTAGCTCAATCTGTATATTGTCGATGAATGACATTAAGAGGTTGTTATGAAAACATATTATTTAGCGACGGCTCTATGCCTCACCTTAGTTGGCTGTAGCTCAACATCAAAAACTACCGAAACGCCAATCCAGCCGGATCCGGCATGGACTTCAGGCCAACTAGAAAATGGCCTTACTTATCATGTTTATCAAGATCATGAAGAATCCGTATCTGTTCGTTTAGTCGTGCACGCCGGTTCGATTCAAGAGACTTCTCAACAAGAAGGCTACGCGCACTTCTTGGAACACATGGCATTCAATGGCAGTAAAAACTTCTCTCAGAACGATGTGATTCGTCTATTCGAAGACGCAGGCGCTAGCTTTGGTGCTGATATTAATGCCTACACTTCTTATGAAGAGACGGTCTACCAGTTAGATTTGCCAGATAACATCCAATTGCAGTCTGCTTTGACGTGGATGCGTGACATTGGTGATGGCCTGGATCTATCAAGTTCAGAAGTCGAAAAAGAAAAAGGCGTGGTTCTTGGTGAGTTCCGTATGGCTCGCCTCGATGATAAGTCATTCGGAGATATATATTATGATTACTTCGTTGAAGGCGGCCCGTACGAATCGCAAGATGTATTAGGGACTAAATCGTCGATCGTGAATGCTACTCCTCAAGGCATCAGCAACTTTTATCAGACTTGGTATCAACCTCAAATAGTTGAGCTGGTCGTTTCTGGTGATGTGGACATCAAAACTGTGATTCCACTTATTGAAGAAAAGTTTTCTAGCTGGGAGCGTGGCGATACGCCGAGACCAAAGAAACAGAAAACGACCTCATTCAATGAAGATGATTATGTTGAGTACGCAGGAAGAGAAGCGCCAAGCATCACTCTGACGTTTAACCGCGGTTCAAATATAGTTGAAAATCATGCTCAGCAGAATCAACGCAGGTTAGATGAAACCGCTCAGCAATTGATTCAACGACGATTAGAAGCGGTGTTCAATGATGCCGCGTTCCCGACTCAATGGATTGCATCTGATAGTTATCGAATGGGCGCTTTTTACTATTCGTCAATAAGTGTTGGGTTTCCGGCTGGAGACCGTGAAGTTATCCAACAAGATCTGCTTTCTACATTGGCATCATTGCGTGATTTTGGTGTTTCGGAAACGGATATTGCTGGCGAACTGTACTACTACCAAGACTTGCTGGATAACATCGAGCATAACTGGGATAAAATGGACAGTGTTGAACACGCGAATTACAAAGTGAGTGCGTTAGTCAATGATCGAATAGTCCAATCACAGAAAGATTATCAAGCAAGCTTGGAAGCTTTCATCGCTAACTTGAGCCTTGAAGTGATTAACGACAACATCAAGAATCTACTTTCTGATGATTACTTTATTGTTATTGGGATGGATGACTCCGAAGACAGAACCGCGATCATCAACTCTCTCGATAGTTTAAAAGCCACGTATAGCGAGGCGGGAGTTGCGCCGCTTGCGATTGGAACAGCCAGCGCTTTTGCTGTACCTAGCTCGCAAGGCGAGGTTGTACTTGCTGAACAAATGTCTATTGACCCATACATCCAAAAGTGGACGTTAAGCAATGGCATCGACATGTGGTACCTGCGTGATTATGAGGCAGGTGATGATGTTGGGGTGATGTACATGAGCCTCGGCGGAAAAGCCGCTTTGGATCCGAGCTTGTACCCAGCTGTTGAGGTTGCGTTACCTACCTTCGCTCGAAGTGGTGTCGGTGAGTTTACGGGCTCTGAGCTTTTAGCGTACTTTGATCGTGAAAATATTAGCGCCGATTCTTTCATTGGTAATACTCGTCATGGTATTGAATTTAATATCAATAAAGACGGACTTAAAGATACGTTTGCTGCGCTTTATACCTTCATAACTGCGCCTAAAATTGTTCCCGAGCAGTTAGAGGCAGTGAAACAGGAGTTTGTACAAGGTCAAGAATCTTTCTTGAGCAGCCCTGTCGGTCAGTTTGAGCGCGCAAGAAACCAGAATATCTATCGTCAAGACAGTGGCCACCTCTTTGTTGATAAAGAACGTGTTGAAGCGGTTTCTGTGGAAGACGTCGCTAATCTTCATCAGCAATTGTTTGGTCAAATGAGGCATAACCAATTGGTGATCGTGGGTGACATCGACCCAAGTGAATTAAAGCCTTTGGTTGAGCAATACTTGGCTTCGATTCCATTAGAAAAAGCTGAGGTTCCTGAATTTAAGGTGGCTTACAAGCAGCCATCTGAATCACGCATTGATTTAGCGATCAACAATGTGAATAGTGCAGAGTACATCTTACGAGTCATCTCTGAACCTGAAACCGAAACCGACCAAGGCGTAACGGCAAAAGATATCTTCACGGAAAACTTGCTAGAACGACTGCTGGCGGCTCGTTTAGATGCTTATATTCGTGAAGAGTTGAGCTTAGATTACTCGCCATATACGTATTCATCATCCGCAGATAGTGAGCTGAGTGGTGAGTGGGTTATCGGGGCGATGGTAGCGCCGGAGAACGTTGACCAAGTTGAAGTGGCGATCGATAAAGTGATTGCAGACCTTTTACAAGGCGTCTCTGAAAAGGAAATGCACGCAGTCGTGAAACAGTTTGAAGCGGACTTCACGCCTCTCGAGACGAGCTCTATTGACCAAGCATGGTATCTGTCTCGTTATTTACTTCATGGTTACGATATCGAAGCTTTGTCTCAAGTTGAGCGAGTGGCGAGGTCGATCACTGCAGAAGACATGAATCAATTTGTCCAACGCATCTTTGGTGAAAATAGCCGTAAGGTTAAGAACATCATGCGTCCTAAAGCCTAAAGCCTAAAGCCTAAAGCTTGAAGCCAATAGAAAGAGACAGCTGAAAGCCAAGCGAGCACCGCTTGGCTTTCTTGTTTTTCTACTATTCATAACATCTATCCATCACCAGTTGTTAAGCCGTTTTAGATCTATGTAAATCTAAATTGCGAGGGTGCTTAATCGGTTGCATCGAATCATTTTCTAAAAAAATGTTTTAAATCAAGACAGCGTTTCATTTGTATTGTAGATTGACGATCTACGAGAATGTTGTTTGGATATTAGATTGCTTAAACTGGGTACCCGATTAGTCTTAATGTTGTTTTTACTGAGCTTTGGCTTAGTGAATTCTAACGGCTATTCGTTTCCTTCTAAGCCATTTCAAATATACTCGGCTCAAGAGCAATCTTCACAGAATGAACAATCTTCCTCGATAAAACAGTGTAAACAAGCCGCTACGGATAACCCGTCGAGCTACTTTGAGTGCAACAAAGCTCAGTTTGGCACCGATCCTTCTGGTGACAGTTCCAACTATCACGACACAGAGTCGAGCCTCCAAGCTGCAAACTTCAGACGTATGCTCAGTAACGAGCAAGAAAGCGTGGCCGATCTTGAGCCAGCTTATCATTTACTGATTGACTTCTCTCCCCCCTCAATACTGGCTTCTCTGCTTTTCAACACACCATTGTTGGATTCCAAGCAGCACTGGACCAGCATTGTGAGTTCTCCGTCCTCCCGGCTTGCTGGGTGGAAAGAGGGCAACATCCAATACTCGCATTTCCGAGAACTTCTCAGCTAATCGTTTGACCCTAAATTGGTCGTATCGATGGTCACTTGTGCCCGTTGAACTCGCCAGTTAATCAAAACAAACATAGCGACATCAGCTTTAGCATCACTATCTTTCAATCAGCTTGTTCTGGTCGTGATTAGCCATCGCTCGTGTTCGCAAAATATTAGACATACCAATCGTAGTAAATAACTGGTCACCCTAGCTGGTTAAAATGCTCGATCACTGCTTTTTTCTGGTGCTATTTTTGAGCACGTATTTACGGTGATTGGTAGAAAGAAGAGATCTTGACTGTGAAAAAACGCATTCAAAGAAAACAAATAAACCACTACTCAAAGTGGAAATACGTGGTGCTTATCGCCACTATCATCATCATGGTTCTGAGTGCTTTACCTTCTTGGTATGGCGAGAATGCGTCGGTTCAAATTAACAACCGTTCTGAACAGACCATCGATGCTAGCCAAATTACCCAATACCTTGCGAGCGAAGGCATTCAAGCCAAATCGGCATTTCAAAAAGACCAACGTTTAGTCGTAATCTTGGAAGACGCAGAACAACAAGCGAAGGCTAAAGAGGTGCTGAATGAGCGCCTATTGGACAACGCGACAGTTGCGCTAGCGATGGAGCCAGCAGCTCCGAAATGGCTGACTGACATGGGTTTTGCGCCGATTCAGCTAGGCCTTGATTTACGTGGTGGTGTGCAGTTCCTGTTAGAAGTAGACATGGAACCGGTTTACCACGCACAAGCGCAATCTGTAGTCGATGAAATCACCAGCCAAGTGCGTTATGCACGCGGTAAAGTGGTGAACAACCAAGTTGAGTTTAACTTCCGTACTGATGCCGATTTCGAGAAAGCACAGAAACTGATTCGCGAAGAGTTCCCACAATGGCAACGTGACCGTTCAGATAAATCGCTAACGTTAACTCAGTCTGAAGAAGAACAAAGAACGCTACGCAACCTAACGGTTCAACAAAACCTGCAAATCATGCGCAGCCGTATTGAAGAGCTAGGCATCACTGAAGCATCGATTCAACGCCAAGGTGAAAGCCGTATCCGTATCGAATTACCGGGAGTACAAGACCCTGCAGCCGCGAAAGATGTGATTGGTGCTACGGCTTCATTAGCGTTCTACTCTGTGTACGACAACGCAACGCGCAATACTCAAACTCTGAAAGATTCAGATGGTAATCGTGTCGTGGTTGCTCGCAAAGCAGTGCTGAGCGGTGAACACATTATCGATGCACGCAGTGGCATTGGTGAGATGGGCAGTGCAGAAGTAAACATCACGTTGGATTCTTCTGGTGGTAAGAAAATGTCTGAGTTTTCTCGCCATAACATCGGCAAGCCAATGGCGACCGTTTACAGCGAATACAGCCGTGACAGAGCCGGTAACAGCGAAAAAACCAGCGAAGTAATCAGTGTGGCGAACATCCAATCTCAACTGGGTAGCCGCTTCAGAATCACTGGTGCAGGCAGCATGGCAGAAGCACAAGAGCTTGCTCTATTGCTACGTGCCGGTTCATTAACAGCGCCTGTTACCATCATTGAAGAGCGTACTATTGGCCCATCTCTGGGTGCTGAAAACGTAACGAATGGCTTTGCTGCTTTGGCTCTTGGCCTTGGTCTGACTCTCACGTTTATGGCGCTATGGTACCGCCGCCTTGGTTGGGTCGCGAACTGTGCATTGGTGGTTAACATGACCACGTTGTTTGGTTTGATTGCCTTGCTACCGGGTGCGGTGTTAACTCTGCCGGGTATTGCGGGCTTGGTACTGACCGTCGGTATGGCGGTAGACACTAACGTGCTTATCTTCGAGCGTATTCGAGACAAGATGAAAGAAGGGCGCAGCTTTGCTAGCTCTATCGATCGTGGTTTCGATAGCGCATTCTCGTCAATTTTCGATGCTAACGTCACCACCATGATCGTTGCTGTGGCTCTATACACCATTGGTAATGGACCGATTCAGGGCTTCGCTCTGACTCTAGGCTTAGGTCTTCTAACCAGTATGTTCACGGGCATTTTTGCTTCACGAGCGATCATCAATTTGGTTTGGGGGCGTGACCAACGCCACGATGTAAGGATTTAAGCATGAGTACTTCAAAAATGACTATTTCAGACCGCTATTTTTCAAATAGCTATATTTCGGATAAGAATATGACTCGCCTTCGTAAGGTGATGTCTGCGATATCTATTGTGCTGTTCATGAGCTCTGTGCTGCTGGTGGCGGTGAAAGGTTTTAACTGGGGCTTGGACTTCACAGGTGGTGTGGTTGCTGAGGTTCAGCTCTCTGATCAAGTCACCAAAGATGCGTTAAAAACAAAACTTGATACGGCCTTCCAACAAGATGTGCAAGTGGTTGGTATGGCAGAGCAGGATCGCTGGACTATTCGTTACAGCCAACTGACAGACGCCCCACAGCCAAACTTAGTGGATGCTTTGTCATCGGTAAGTGACCAAGTAAAAGTACTTAACAGCAGCGTGGTTGGCCCTCAAGTGGGTCAAGACATGGTTGACCAAGGTGGCTTGGCGGTATTGGTGTGTTTCCTAATGATCATGCTGTACCTGAGTGTACGGTTTGAATGGCGTTTGGCTCTGGGTGCGCTTGCTGCGATCATCTATGACGTGACGCTTATCTTGGGTTTGTTCGCTTTTACTCAGTTTGAGTTCAACCTGACCGTGTTGGCGGCCGTGTTAGCGATTCTCGGTTACTCATTGAATGACTCGATCATCATCGCCGACCGTGTACGCGAAATGCTGCGCGGCAACCCAAACGGTGATACTGATAACCTGCTTAACGAATCGGTTAAAGCGACCTTCTCACGCACCATGGTGACTTCAGGAACAACGCTAATTACCGTATCAGCGCTTTGGCTACTGGGTGGCGCTGCGCTGCAAGGTTTCGCTATTGCACTCGTGGTTGGTATTGTCAGCGGTACGTGGTCTTCAGTGTCTGTCGGCATCACACTGCCTAAGTTACTTGGCTTACAGCCTTGTCACTACCAAGTGAAAGCGCCAGTAGAAGTTGAGGGTGAGTATCCTTAGTCAAGCTAAGCTAGCTTATGCACGCTAGGCCGATTTACTTACGCTATTAACCCAAATCAATAATAAAAGCCCCTGAACTCACTTAACCCCCTAAGTAAGTTCAGGGGCTTTATTTTTATATAAGAGTCAACTGGTTAGAGAAAAGTGAGCCTATTTCAAAAAACGATGGATTGAGCAGGCAAGCCCTCATGATATGAAGTATGTTTAGATGACGTTAGTAGAAATGAGGCAAGGGAATGGAATATCGACATCAATGTCATGTAGGGGACCATGGTGATGCACTGAAGCATCCAGTATTGAGTGCACTTGTTCAGTCATTAATGCAGCAGCATTCAGGCCTCAACGTTATCGACACGCACTCAGGTACAGGGTGTTATGACCTCACCACCGCACCAAGTAATCATGCCGGTGAGTTTGCTGAAGGGGTCGGGTACTTGTGGCGCAATAAGGCTTATCTTCCTCCGGCATTCGCTTCTTTTATGTCGGTACTGGAATACTACAATCCGAATCAACTTATCTCTTTGTATCCGGGTTCTGCCGCCATCACTTACCAACAAGGTCGCAGCCAAGATAGTTTCTATTTTTCAGACATTCAGCAAGATGAAGCTGATTTACTGCAAACTAATATCGATAAGTTACAGTGTGACTTGGGTATTTCAAGCAAGCTTACGATTAGCGCAGGTGATGGGCTTAAAGCGTTACCTGATGACGTAGCTAAACATGACAATCATCATCTGATTGTTATCGACCCACCCTATGAAACCGATTCAGAATATCTCGCGGTGATTGATGCCTTAGTTAAGGCATATCAGCAGTCGGAGAAAGTATCTGCACTAATTTGGTACCCGCTCTACACGGATGATAAGAGCTCACTGATTCTGAATCACTGCGTGACAGCGGTAAAAGATGGCTTGCTACCAAGTCCGATCAAGTCGGAACTTCGCCTTAGAGAGCCCAAGGGTGATGATCGCCTGATCGGCAGTGGTTTGCTATTGTTCAATCCACCACAAGGCATTGCTGGAACAGTGGCTGATACTCTGGATTACTTACATAGTCAGCTCGCAACCAATGGTGAGGGTTATTGGCAAATGAGAAGTCTATAAATCTGATTTATATGGGGTTTATGATGAATTTCTAGACGCTGTTCACTAAATCACTGTTATTTATATGGTTTAAATTGACCAAACGCTAACTTTTATCGATTGATTAATTGCAGTGAATCATTTAAAAATAGAATATCAATGCGCACAAGTGCATAATGGCTCATAAGTTAAATAATTAGTCCCAGATTAATATCAGATTGTGGTTTACCCCCTAAACTGCATTAGGCTCGCACTAGTCATGCGAGCCTTTCTTTTGCCTGAAGGAAAATCTAAGGCAGTTCTATCAATTTAAGATTCACTACAACACTGGATAATCGATGTTAATGCCGTTCGGATAAGCA
>NZ_JBFRUJ010000074.1:24552-30766 GCF_041474575.1 Vibrio sp. 10N.222.51.C5 | reverse complement strand
ATCCGCGATGAACCTTTTTTATTACCTGAATTATCAATATTTCAAGCAGTTATTTAAGTTGATCGCATAAATTTGCCTGCTATATGAAACACTACACCAATAAATACCAAACCACTCGCGACCACACCTGAACACCATTCCACTACCCCATCTCAACTTCTATTCTTTCCATCAACCAGTGCTTGCGCTGAAACAAACTAAAGAATGGAATTAGACAATGAATAACAAGAACAAAAGAACGAACCAGAAAGGCTTTACGCTGATTGAATTGATGATCGTGGTGGCGATTATTGGTGTGTTGTCTGCGATCGCTGTGCCTGCATATCAAAATTACGTAAAGAAATCTGAAGCAACGACTGGTCTTGCCGCAGCAAAATCTTTAGTAACGAATGTAGATATGTTTATACAAGAAAATGGTCGCTTTCCTACAAATGATACAACAGGGTTTACCGCTGTTGGAGCAAGCACTGGTATGAATGCTATTGGTACTTTATCTTTCGAAAGTATCAGCGGAGCTGACGGAACAATTAAGTTTCTATTCGATAGCACAACATCTATAAGTACGGCATACGTTTCATTAGCAAGAACAAATTCTGGTTGGAATTGCACATTCACTAAGTCTGGTAAGCTAACGGATGATGATGTCCCAAAAGCTTGTAAATAATGATGCCTAGCCTCCTTACAGCTCTTCTTCAAACAAACTTAATTAACCCAACTCAAGAGAAAGCTGTAGTAGACCATATTCAAGCTTTCGGTGTTTCAACACCGGAAGCACTGTTCTCCCTAGGGTTACTTTCCGATAGCTGTCTAGCTGAAAACCTAAGCGCAATTTTTAGTTTACCTGTTATTCAGTTATCAAATATTAATTATCAATCTCTATGTGAAGAACTTGGTTTACGTGAACTCATCACTAAGTACAATTCAATCCCAATAAATTGCTCCTCGTCAACACTAACCTTAGCGGTTTCTGACCCTACGGATTTACAAGCTGAAGATGACTTTCGATTCGCAACCGGATTACAGATCGAACTGGTTGTCGCCAACTACTCCGAATTAGAAGGCGCTATACGCAAGCTGTATGGCCGTTCTATTTCAGGGCAAGATTCCAAACGCAAAGAGATCACTCAAGATGAACTCGCCAATCTTGTTGAGGTGTCTGACGATGAGATAGCGTCGATTGAAGATCTCAGCCAAGACGATTCCCCTGTCAGCCGCTTTATCAATCAGATACTGGTCGATGCGGTGCGTAAAGGTGCATCAGATATCCACTTCGAACCTTATGAAGAGCGCTACCGAGTACGACTGCGTTGTGATGGCATCCTTGTCGAGATCCAACAACCCGCCTCTCACTTAAGTCGTCGTCTATCAGCTCGCTTAAAGATCCTCGCCAAGCTTGATATCGCTGAACGTCGCTTACCTCAAGACGGTCGTATTAAGTTACGCTTGAACGACGAACTCGCGATAGATATGCGTGTATCAACTTTGCCGACCTTGTGGGGTGAAAAGATCGTTCTTCGACTGCTTGATAGCAGCGCGGCCAATCTAGATATCGATAAGTTAGGTTACAGCGAAGATCAAAAAGCACTCTACCTCAATGCCCTGAAACGCCCACAAGGGATGATCTTAATGACAGGGCCTACCGGCAGCGGAAAAACCGTCTCCCTATATACTGGCCTTCGAGTGCTCAACACAACTGAACGCAACATATCAACAGCCGAAGATCCGGTGGAAATTAACCTATGTGGTATCAATCAGGTACAAGTGACGCCTAAGATCGGCTTTGGATTTGCGGAAGCTCTGCGATCATTTTTACGACAAGACCCTGATGTGGTGATGGTTGGAGAGATCCGCGACTTGGAAACGGCAGAAATCGCGATCAAAGCATCGCAAACGGGTCACTTAGTACTTTCGACACTGCACACGAATTCCGCCGCAGAAACCGTCACCCGACTCGCACATATGGGTATAGAACCCTTTAACCTCGCTTCATCATTGAGTTTGATTATCGCCCAACGACTGGCAAGACGATTATGCAACCACTGCAAAGAAAATGACGACTCGCCAGACATATTCCTGCGTCACTCCATTCCTAACAGCCAAACCATCTACAAAGCGAGTCCTAAAGGTTGCAATGAGTGTAACCAGGGTTATTCGGGGCGAGTGGGTATCTATGAAGTGATGCCGTTTAGCGATCAACTGAAAAGCAGCCTAATCGACAAACCTAACGCGTTAGCCATTGAAAACTTGGCTCGTCGAGAAGGCATGAGAACTCTGCAAGAGTCAGGGTTAGATAAATTGCTTGAAGGCACCACCAGCTATCAAGAGCTGCAACGTGTTCTGTACATATAAACCCATGGAGCACCAATGAGTAGCAAATCCAAACAATCACAACTAAAAAGCTATCACTGGAAAGGCATTAACAGCTCAGGCAAGAAAGTGTCTGGGCAAACCTTAGCGCTCACTGAATTGGAAGTACGAGAAAAGCTCAAAGAGCAGCATATTCAGATTAAGAAAATCAAAAAGAAAAGTATTTCAGCCGTGACTCGTTTAACTCATAGAGTCAAAGCCAAAGACATCACTATTTTAACTCGCCAACTGGCTACCATGTTGGCGACTGGTGTGCCGATCGTGCAAGCCATCAAGTTGGTGTCAGACAATCACCGCAAAGCTGAAATGAAATCGATTCTATCGCATATCTGCAAAGGTGTAGAAGCCGGAACGCCAATCTCAAAAGCGATGCGAACCGCAAGTCGTCACTTTGATGACCTATACACTGATTTGGTCGCGACAGGCGAGCTCTCCGGTAACCTTGCACAAGTATTTGAACGCTTGGCGACCTATCGTGAAAAGAGTGAGCAACTAAAATCCAAGGTTATAAAGGCTCTCATCTACCCAGCAATGGTTGTAGCGGTCGCCCTTACCGTTTCCTACTTAATGCTGACCATGGTGATTCCAGAGTTTGAGTCGATGTTTTCCGGCTTTGGCGCCGACCTGCCTTGGTTCACTCAACAAGTACTCTACCTTTCCCATTGGATGCAGGCTTACAGCTTTTATACTGCCGTAGGCATAGGGCTTGTTGTCCTGATTATTTACCAACTGTGTCAGCGTTCCCACTCGATCAAACTGTCTGTTAGTCGGCTAGGATTACGCTTTCCTGTTCTTGGTGGCGTATTAGCCAAAGCCTCTATTGCCAAATTCAGCCGAACCTTATCAACCAGCTTTAGTTCTGGCATTCCGATTTTAATGAGCCTTAAAACCACAGCCAAAACCGCAGGCAACCTGCATTATGAATCGGCCATCATTGAGGTTCACCGAGAAACGGCTGCTGGCATGCCAATGTATATCGCAATGCGCAATACCAACGCCTTTCCTGAAATGGTGTTACAGATGGTGATGATCGGTGAAGAGTCAGGAAACCTTGATGATATGCTCAATAAAGTAGCCTCCATTTACGAGTTTGAAGTCGACAACACCGTCGACAATTTAGGCAAGATTCTAGAGCCACTGATCATCGTATTTTTAGGGACAGTTGTTGGCGGGCTTGTGGTTGCGATGTACTTACCGATCTTTAATCTTATGAGTGTGTTAGGATAGTTAAAAGCAACTAAACACCCATGAGCAACAATCTCTGCTCACCTTGATTAAGTGGTAAAGGACACTATGGAAGTATTTCACTACTATCCTTGGCTATTCCCCGTATTAGCTTTCATTTTTAGCCTTCTTATCGGCAGCTTCCTCAACGTAGTCATACACCGTTTGCCAATTATGATGGAACGTGAATGGCAACAAGAGTGCTCGGAATATTTCTCTCAATATAAAATTCCAGCGCCAGAGGGAAAGTTCAACCTCAGCATTCCTCGCTCTACCTGCCCGAAGTGCAAAACCCAATTAAGAATCGTCGACAATATCCCAGTCTTAAGCTGGTTGTTCTTAAAGGGTAAGTGCCATAGCTGTGCTAATCCAATCAGTGCTCGCTACCCTTTGGTCGAACTGCTTACCGCAATACTTTGCACAATGGTTGCTAGCCACTTTGGTTTCAGTTACTACGCCATTGCTTTGATTTTTTTCACCTTCGCACTGATTACCGCGACCTTTATCGATCTCGATACCATGCTACTGCCCGATCAAATCACCTTGCCTTTAGTATGGTCCGGTATCGCTTTAGCATTGTTTAATATCAGCCCAGTATCGCTGCAAGATTCTGTGGTTGGCGCAATGGCTGGCTACCTGGCTCTGTGGTCTGTTTATTGGTTGTTCAAACTACTGACAGGCAAAGAAGGCATGGGTTACGGTGACTTCAAACTCCTGGCTGCGCTTGGCGCATGGCTTGGTTGGCAGCACCTACCGATGATCATCCTTTTATCTTCGCTTGTTGGCCTTGTGTTTGGTTTGATTCAACTTCGCTTGAAACAGCAAGGCATCGATAAAGCCTTTCCATTTGGGCCCTACCTTGCGATTGCGGGTTGGGTAAGCTTGATGTGGGGTAACGACATCATGGGTTGGTATTTCACTTCTGTACTAGGAATTTAACCATGGCAATCATTATCGGATTAAGCGGTGGTATCGCCAGTGGCAAAACTACGGTCGCTAACCTGTTCAATGAGCATTTTAATATAGATATTGTTGATGCTGATATCGTGGCACGTGAAGTGGTTGCGCTGGGCAGTGTTGGCTTAAAACAGATTACAGAACACTTTGGTGAGTCTATCTTGCTTGACGATGGAACACTCAACCGAAGTAGGCTGCGTGAGCTGATCTTCTCAGATCCTAAAGAAAAGCAGTGGCTCAATGATCTTCTTCATCCCATGATCCGTGACAAAATTGACAGTGACCTGTCTAAAATCACATCCCCGTATGGTTTATTAGTTGCACCGCTATTGGTGGAAAACCAAATGCAAGGCATGGCCGATCGCGTATTAATTGTTGATGTGCCAGCAGAAGTTCAAATAGAACGTACGATGAGTCGTGACAATGTTTCTAGGGAACAAGTTGCATCAATTTTAAAATCACAGGCTTCAAGAGAACAACGCTTAGCAGTTGCAGATGACGTGATTAAAAACCATACTAAAAACCAAGAACTTTTGCCTCAAATCACAGATTTACATCAAAAGTATCTGGCAATCAGTGCTGTAGATGGGTCAGAATAGAACAATGTTGAATGAAGGTTTGCTCGATGATCACCCATAAATTTGAACATCCTCTAAATGAGAAAACACGCATCTACTTAAGAGTCGAATCGCTCTTGAGGCAGCTACACTTGTCTTCTACATTTTCCGATGCTCAACAGTATCAACTCTTTTTCCGTTCCATCTTTGATCTGATTGAAATCTTCGAACAGATCCAACTCAAGAGCGAACTCGCAAAAGATATTGAGAAGCAACGTGTAACCTACAAAAGCTGGTTGGATGTTGAAGGTGTCGATCAAGAGATGCTGACATCACTACTTAATGACATTGGTAACATCTATCGTGATCTGATGCAGGCAGAACGTTTTGGCCAATCACTTAAAGAAGACCGCTTCCTGAGTGCGATTCGCCAGCGCTTTAATCTTCCAGGTGGCTCATGCTGCTTTGATTTACCGGCACTGCATTATTGGCTGCACCTTCCTCTTGATAAGAGAATGCGAGATGCTAAAGCTTGGATGGACAGCTTACAGCCTCTGTATGAAGCGCTAACACTGTGGTTGAAGCTCACCAGAGAGACGGGTCACTTCAAAGAGAAAATCGCTCGTGCTGGCTTCTTCCAGAGCGATGCCGATGAAGCGAATATCCTTCGTCTTTCTATTCCGATGCAATACGGTGCCTACCCGATGATCTCCGGTCACAAGAACCGCTTTGCTGTTAAGTTCATGAGCTTTGAAACTGGGCAAGCCTGTACTCAAGACATCGAATTTGAATTGGCAATCTGCACCTAATTAATTTCCTTTTATAGTTTGGCTTGAGCCCTCACTCGAGCCTAAACTCACTATTATTACACCTTCAAATTAAGAATCACTATGTCGAAGAAAATCACCATCGTTAAATGCCCTCAATGTAATGCTGACGTTGAATGGGGCGAACAAAGCCCGCACCGCCCGTTTTGCAGCAAGCAATGTCAGATGATTGATTTCGGTGAATGGGCAGACGAAGAGAACAGCATCGCTGGCGCACCAGATATGTCAGATAGCGATGGTTGGTCGGAAGATCCGCACTAAGCGAGTAGCGAGTAGCGAGTA
>NZ_JBFRUJ010000074.1:0-23750 GCF_041474575.1 Vibrio sp. 10N.222.51.C5 | reverse complement strand
AGCGAGTAGCGAGTAGCGAGTAAATTTTGAAGGGTTGGCGTTTAACGTCAATCCTTTTTTATTGCCTATAACACGGCGCTAGTAGAGATTCCCTACTCCTTCCTTCGTCAGTCTAGGGAATGACGGTTAAATATGAGTTTCGTCTGGTTTGTCATCCTCAAGAGTGAGGTACGAGCGAATTGGGGATCTCTTACCTGCTAAGCTCCAAATAACAGACACAAAAAAGCGGAGCCAAATGGCTCCGCTTTTATCGATAGAATGCAAAAAGAATTACTTCTTAGTAAGCTTCTCTTTAATACGAGCTGACTTACCAGAACGCTCACGTAGGTAGTACAACTTGGCACGACGTACTGCACCACGGCGTTTAACTTCGATGCTATCAACCATTGGAGAGTGAGTTTGGAACGCACGCTCTACGCCTTCACCGTTCGAGATCTTACGAACTGTGAATGCAGAGTGTAGACCACGGTTACGAATAGCGATTACAACGCCTTCGAAAGCCTGTAGACGCTCACGGTCACCTTCTTTTACCTTAACCTGAACTACAACAGTGTCACCTGGTGCGAATTTAGGAAGGTCTGATTTTAGTTGCTCTTCTTCAAGAGCCTTGATGATGTTGCTCATTTGTATAAATTCCTAGAATAAACTGATACTAAATTTAATAGGTTACTGCTTGCTTTTCGTTAAGAGCGTTGCTCTTTAATGAATTCAGCCAGTAATTGTTCCTGTTCGTCAGTCAGAGCTAGGTTTTCCAGGAGTTCTGGTCTTCTTAGCCAAGTTCGGCCCAACGATTGTTTTAATCGCCAGCGACGAATGTCCTTATGGTTTCCAGACTTGAGTACCGATGGCACATCTTTATCGTCTAGCACCTCAGGGCGCGTATAATGGGGACAATCTAGCAAACCATTTGCAAAAGAATCTTCTTCTGCTGAAGCGAAATCTCCAAGTACACCCGGAACAAACCGAGATACTGAATCAATCAGCGTCATGGCTGGCAGTTCGCCACCCGTCATCACAAAATCTCCAATCGACCATTCTTCGTCAACTTCAGATTGAATGATGCGCTCATCTACCCCTTCGTAGCGACCACAAATAAGAAGTAAATTCTCGTTTGTTGCCAGCTCTTCAACACCTTTCTGGTCGAGTTTACGACCTTGAGGTGAAAGATAGATAACTTTCGTCTTTCCCGGTGCTGCTTGCTTGGCCGTTGTGATAGCGTCGCGCAAAGGCTGAACCATCATTAACATGCCAGGACCACCACCGTAAGGTCTGTCATCAACAGTGCGATGTTTATCATGAGTGAAATCACGAGGATTCCATGTCTCAATAGATAAAAGACCTTTTTTAACCGCTTGACCTGTTACTCCAAAATCAGTAACAGAACGGAACATTTCAGGAAAAAGGCTAATAATGCCAACCCACATGTGTTCTCTCGCTCTGTAATTTGGAGTTAGAATCCAGGATCCCAGTCAACTTCGATCCGGCGAGCTTCGCGATCAACTTTCTTGATCACTTGCTCTTCAAGGTACGGTACTAACCGTTCCTTTTGGCCAAAAGCATCTTTAAGATTTGCTTTGATTACTAGAACATCGTTCGAGCCAGTTTCTAATAGGTCAGTGACCTCACCAAGGTCGTAACCTTTAGTGGTAAAAACTTGCATACCGAACAATTCGCGCCAGTAGAATTCATCTTCTGACAATTCAGGTAACGAAGCAGGGTCAATAGCAATTTCAAAGTTAGTCATCAGTTGCGCGTCTTCACGAACATCTAATCCCGCTAGCTTACATACATAACCTTGGCCATGACGTTTCCAGCTCTCAACTTTGTACTCAACCCACTTACCCTTTAGGTTTAAATACCAAGGGCTGTAATCAAATATGCTTTCAGCATTGTCTGTGTAGGAGAACACTTTGAGCCAGCCACGAATACCATAGGTAGACCCAAGTTTACCCATGACAATTCTATTATTTTGCTCGCTCATAGTTTCTTTACCCTTCATCGACATAAGCTATTTCTCTTTAAAAAAGAATTAAGCCGCTTTTTGAGCGTCTTTAACTAGCTTAGCTACACGATCAGATAGAGATGCGCCTTGACCAACCCAGTGGTTAACACGATCTAGGTCTAGACGTAGACCTTCTTCTTGACCTTGAGCTGTAGGGTTAAAGAAACCTACTTTCTCGATGAAACGGCCAGTTGCAGCGTTACGGCTATCCGCAACTACGATTTGATAAAATGGGCGCTTCTTTGCACCGTGACGTGCCAAACGAATGGTTACCATGTCGTCCTCTTTGCTTTCTTAATAAAATAATTAACCCCAAGTATAAGTAAATAGCTTGGGGTCTCGTGCCAAATTAAAGCCCCGGAATTTTACTCTTATTCCGGTGCAATGCAAGGGCTTTAGCTATTTTTTCACCAACATAGCTGCCGTACACTTTCTGTGACACGGCTAACACTATGAAAAGTAACGTAGCTAAAGCTTACATTTGTAGATTATCGACCAAACGGGTTAAAGCCACCACCCATTCCGCCCATACCTCCACCGCCGCCCATCATGCCTTGCATGTTGCGCATCATGCCTTTCATGCCACCTTTCTGCATCTTCTTCATCATCTTCTGCATTTGGGTGAACTGCTTAAGCATACGGTTTACATCTTGTACCTGTGTACCAGAACCAGCGGCAATACGCTTTTTGCGTGAGCCTTTGATTAAGTCAGGGCGTTGACGCTCTTTCATGGTCATAGAGTTGATGATCGCTTCCATCTGCTTGAACATCTTGTCATCAACTTTATCTTTAACGTTATCTGGTAGCTGAGACATGCCTGGAAGCTTATCCATCATGCCCATCATGCCGCCCATGTTTTGCATCTGACCTAGCTGTTCACGGAAGTCTTCAAGGTCAAAGCCTTTCTTCTCTTTGAACTTCTTAGCCAGTTTCTCTGCTTTCTCGGTATCAACGTTTTTCTGTAGGTCTTCAATAAGAGACAGTACGTCGCCCATACCTAAGATACGAGAAGCAACACGATCTGGGTGGAACGGTTCTAGTGCGTCAGTCTTTTCACCAACACCCAAGAATTTAATCGGCTTGCCTGTGATATGACGAACAGACAGAGCAGCACCACCACGCGCATCACCATCAACTTTCGTCAAGATAACACCGGTTAGTGGTAACGCATCACCAAAGGCTTTTGCAGTGTTCGCAGCATCTTGACCTGTCATTGCATCAACAACGAACAGTGTCTCTACTGGTTTAATTGCAGTATGAAGCTCTTTGATCTCGCCCATCATCTCTTCATCGATAGCCAAACGACCCGCAGTATCGACAAGTAGCACGTCGTAGAATTTCTTCTTCGCGTGGTCGATTGCAGCGTTTGCAATATCAAGAGGCTTTTGATCAGCTGAAGATGGGAAGAAGTCTACGCCAACATCGCTTGCTAACGTTTCAAGCTGTTTGATCGCCGCTGGACGGTAAACGTCGGCAGACACAACCAAGACTTTCTTCTTGTCACGCTCAGTTAGAAGCTTAGATAGCTTACCTACCGATGTGGTTTTACCCGCACCTTGTAGACCCGCCATTAAGATAACGGCTGGCGGCTGCGCTGCTAGGTTAAGAGCCTCGTTAGACTCACCCATCACCGCTTCAAGTTCAGCTTGAACGATCTTAATGAATTCTTGACCAGGCGTTAGAGATTTAGAAACCTCAACACCCACAGCGCCTTCTTTTACGCGCTTAACAAAATCGCGGACAACGGGCAGTGCAACGTCGGCTTCAAGTAGCGCCATACGTACTTCACGCAGCGTCTCTTTAATATTGTCTTCGGTCAGACGACCTTTACCGCTGATGTTCTTCAGCGTTTTGGATAGACGATCCGTTAAATTATCAAACATAGTTTTCTCTTCGCTCAAAACTGCGACTATTACTGTGAGTATACATTAGCGCGGATTAGAGTCATACCCGTTGTAGAGCGTTAATCATCCGTGCTTGTGATGTGAGACATTATTCACTTGGAATTGAATGAGGTTCGCCATAGCCCCAAAGAGCGATGCGAGGTATAATTCGCCAATTAGTAATCATTAAAATGGATACCATGGACAGTCTTATTGCGATCGCAGCAGCCTTTCTTTATACAATGGCGATTTCCACGATCATTCCAGGTCTCGTGCACCAAACAGGAATCCGTGTAAAAACGGTGTTTATCAGCGCATTACTTGCTCTAGCTTTCCATGCTTGGTTGCTTGGCGATTTGATTTTTAATGCCAGTGGCCAAAACCTCAGTATCTTGAACGTTGCTTCATTAATCAGTTTAATCATATCTGTGGTAATGAGCGGTGCAATGCTCAAAACCCGTCTGTGGTTTATCTTACCCGTCGTCTATAGCTTCGCTGCGCTGAACTTGATGGCTGCCACTTTTCTTCCAAGCACCTTCATCAAACATCTAGAGAATGACCCAAAACTGCTCGTGCACATCTCTTTGGCTCTATTCTCATACGCAACGTTAACTATCGGTGCGCTATACGCCCTGCAACTTGCGTGGCTAGATCACAAACTTAAAAAGAAAAAAGCCTTAGTGATAAACCCTAACCTACCTCCTTTAATGATGGTGGAAAGACAGCTTTTCAAGATCATTTTGATTGGTAATGGTTTATTAACGGGTACTTTGCTGACTGGCCTTATCTTCGTACAAGATATGTTTGCTCAAGGAAAGGCGCACAAAGCGGTGTTGTCTTTTATCGCTTGGGTTATCTACTCCATCCTTTTATGGGGTCACTACCAAAAAGGGTGGCGTGGACAGAAAGTCACTTGGTTCGCACTTGCGGGCGCCAGCATGCTCACATTAGCCTACTTCGGTAGCCGCTTCGTTCAGGAAATCATCCTGAACTAGTCTGTAAAATAAAGGCAAGATCTCACATACCTTGCCTTTAAAATATTGAGTGCAATACATTCAATTGACATCTCGACCATGTTCGGTCATAAATTAATCAAGATACACAAATAGGAAAAGAATAGTTTTGGACGACATATCAACGGGTATCTTATTTGCGCTACTCGCGTGTCTCATTGTAATTTCTGGTTATTTCTCTGGTTCCGAAACGGGCATGATGTCCCTGAACCGCTACCGTTTAAAGCACTTGGCCAATACGGGTCATAAAGGTGCCAAACGTGTAGAAAAACTTCTGAACCGCCCAGACAGATTGATTGGCCTCATCCTCATCGGCAACAATCTCGTCAACATTCTTGCATCTGCGATCGCTACTATTCTTGGTATGCGCATCTACGGGGATATCGGTGTGGCTATCGCTACTGGTACCCTGACTCTCGTGATCCTAGTATTCGCCGAGGTAACCCCAAAGACCATCGCTTCTCTATTTCCTGAACGTGTCTCTTACGCGAGTAGTATCCTTTTGATGATACTGATGAAGGTGCTATCACCATTGGTGATCTTAGTGAACTTCATTACCAACGGCTTCATTCGTATCTTAGGCGTTAAAGCCAGCCATGATGCAACCGACCACTTGAGCTCCGAAGAGCTTAGAACCGTGGTAAATGAAGCCGGTAGCTTAATCCCTCAACGTCACCAAGATATGTTGGTGTCTATTCTGGATTTAGAGCACGTCACCGTGAACGACATCATGGTGCCGCGTAATGAGATTACTGGTATCGACATCAATGACGACTGGAAATCGATCGTTCGTCAACTTACCCACTCGCCTCATGGTCGCGTAGTGCTGTACCGTGACCAAATAGATGAAGTGGTCGGCATGCTTAGGCTGCGTGAAGCTTACCGTCTGATGCTTGAAAAGAACGAATTCAATAAAGAAACCCTGTTGCGTGCCGCGGATGAGATCTACTTTATTCCTGAAGCGACACCACTCAATATTCAACTGCTTAAGTTTCAACGCAATAAGCAGCGCATCGGTTTGATTGTTGATGAGTATGGCGACATCAATGGTTTGGTTACATTAGAAGATATTCTAGAAGAGATCGTAGGTGAGTTTACCACCTCAATCACCCCAAGCTTATCTGAAGAGATTACTCCGCAAAGCGATGGCAGCTTCTTGATTGAAGGCAGTGCCAATATCCGAGACATCAACAAAGGCTTACAGTGGGCACTGCCTACCGATGGCCCAAGAACTCTGAATGGTTTGATACTGGAACACCTTGAAGATATTCCAGAGAGTCACCTCAGTGTTCAGGTAGCCAGCCACCCAATGGAAATTGTTGAGCTTGAAGAGAACCGCATCAAACTGGTTCGCGTGTTCCCACAGATCGTGAACGGCTAACTGAGTTATCACTGAAGCTCACATAAACAAAAGACCCGGTTCATTGAACCGGGCCTTTTAGTATCTAACTCGCCCTATCTAGGGTAGCTATCAATGACTAGTCGATCTTAAGCTCTTGCAGCATAGACTCTGGCAGTGCCAGTTCATCATTCTTGTTTACAGAGATGCCTGCAGCGATGATCGCATTCGCGATCTCTTTCGCTTCATCCAAAGAGTGCATTGCCGCGGTACCACATTGGTATTCGTTCAGCTCAGGGATCTTATTCTGGTTCTCAACTTTCAGTACGTCTTGCATCGCTGCCAACCAACCGTCAGCCACTTGTTGTTCTGTAGGCGTACCAATCAGGCTCATGTAGAAACCAGTGCGACAGCCCATCGGTGAGATATCGATGATCTCTACATCTGAACCGTTCAATTGATTACGCATGAAACCAGCATATAGGTGCTCTAGAGTATGGATACCTTTCTCAGATAGGATGTCTTTGTTTGGCGCAGTAAAACGCAGGTCAAACACAGTGATGGTATCCCCTTTTGGGGTTTGCATTGTTTTAGCAACACGAACGGCAGGTGCGTTCATGCGTGTGTGATCAACAGTGAAACTATCTAATAAAGGCATTGCTCTTCTCCATGACGGCTGGCTTTAGAAAAACCAGCTTCGATTGTCTTCTAGTTCTTTGCGGCACTGTTTCAGCTGCCATCCATAATCTTTTGCTTGCTGTTCGACTTTGCGCGCCACCTTAATTAGCGATGGCTTGCTGTTGTATGACTTACGCTTATAACCACCACGGCCTTCATGATAAGCCAGGTATTGGTTATATGGGTCCCATAGTGAGATGCCCAATTGACGACGCGTCTCGCTGGTATACCAACCGATGAACATCAATGCATCATCAAAGTTGGTTCTTGAACCACCGTTATTGGTCGCCTTTTGGAAGTCTTCCCAAGCAGGATCTTGAGCTTGTGCATAACCGTAGGCACTGCTTACACGCCCCCACGGTATAAAGCCAAGAATGTAATCTTTAGGTGGGCGCGCATCATGACGATAGCTACTCTCTTGTTTCACAAAAGCCATCGCAACGTTAATCGGCGTTCCCCATTCTTCTTGCATATCCAAGGCATCTTCATACCATGAAGGGTGCTCTCGAAAGATGCTACACAAATTATCTTGCTGCTTTGGCGGTGGCGTTGCACATCCAACCAACAGGCTAGAGACAACACCAACAGTCACTACAGGTAACCATTTACTACTCACTCGAGTAGGCTGACCTAATAAGGCTTGCTTCCTTTCCACCAAAGTCTCGCTATGCTTTTAAATACGAAAAATAATCCGCTAAGAAGCTATCAAAATCTTGAGTGCTTGCTTCTTCACTTTGTTGCTGAGCAATCACAGAACGTTGAACTTCTGCTTCCATCAACTCAGCTGAATATACTTTGTATTGGTGCGCTTTGTGTTGCTGAGCGTACGTTTTACCTAACGCGCAACCCACTTTACCTAAGCCGCCCAATTTTTTGGTCTCTTCTAGCAACTGGCCAGAAATAGTTAGCTCAGGGTTATCAATCCAAGCCTCAAGCGTATCGCATGTTTCTTGGTATGCACGACCACCTTGTTCAGCGTCCATCATCTCGGCAATAGAGCGTAGATCTTTGAAGACACGCTTCGCCCAATCTTGCAGAGACAATCGCTCACCATGACAACCGATTTGCAGCTCTAGACCAACCTGACGACCTTGTAGGATCACCTTGTTCCAGTTATCGCGCCAGCATTCAAGTTCGCAGTTATCCATCTCAGCAGAGTCCGTTAGCACACTCCACGTTAGGAATAAGTCTAGGAAGCGAACCTGCTGCTCATTGATACCAATTGAGCTGAATGGGTTTACATCTAAAGAACGAACCTCAATGTACTCAACACCACCGCGTGCCAATGCTTCAGATGGTTTCTCACCACTCTTCGCCACACGCTTAGGACGGATTGGAGCGTAAAGCTCATTCTCAATTTGCAGTACGTTGCTATTCAATTGACGGTATTCACCATCAACCTTAGTGCCAATCTCGGCAAATTCTTCTGATGGTGTGCGAATCGCTTGATTCAAACCTTCAAGGTATTGGTCTAGGCTGTTGAAACCAATCTTCAACACACTTTGCGCACTGTTCGTGTAGCCAAGGTCGCTCAGGCGCAGCGCCGTTGCTTTTGGTAGATACAGTGTCTCGCCAATCTTTTCAAAAGGTAGGTTTGTTTCTCTTCCTTTGATGAAAGAAGAACATAGCGCAGGTGAAGCACCGAAGAAGTATGGGATTAACCAACCAAAGCGGTAGTAGTTACGAATCAAACCAAAGTAAGCATCTGACTTAGATTCACAACGCGCTTCTTCAGTTTGCTCTCCAAACAGGCTATCCCAAAAGCTTTCTGGGAAAGAGAAGTTGAAGTGAACACCAGAGATAATCTGCATCAGGCTACCGTAACGACGTTTTAGGCCTTCACGATATAGGGTCTTCATCTTACCGTTATTCGAGGTGCCGTATTGCGCTAGCTGAATGTAATCTTCACTGCCAACGTAACAAGGCATAGAAAGCGGCCATAGTTTTTCGCCGTCTAACTTGGTTTGCGTGAAGTGGTGGATATCAGACAACTGATTCAAAAGCGTCGGAACGTCGTTAGAAACAGGCGTGATAAATTCCAGTAGCGACTCAGAGAAATCGGTCGTTACCCATTCGTTCATCAACGCAGATCCCAAAGCCTCAGGGTGCGGCCCAGTAGCAAGGTGCCCATCTTCCGTGTAGCGTAATGTTTCCCTTTCAACACCACGACCAAATTGAGAGAAGGTCTTAGGGTTGGTTGCAACTTGCTTTAGTCGCGCAGCAAAATCAGTCAAAATTCAGTTCACTTATCTTATATTGTTCTGATTAGAACTATCATAAATTAGGTTGGAGGAGAAAAGTAGAGTCTCTTCCCTCCCCCTTTAATGTGTACTCTAACGAATGATTTCAAGCTCTTCTATTGGAATATCTAACTTTTCTAATTGCGGGCGAAGCGAAGTCGCGTCACCAACAACGATTATTTGATAATCATTCGGGTCAAACCATTTCTTAGATAGCTCGTTTAAGGTCTCTTTTGAAACCGTTTCAACTATCTGATTACGCTGTTGTAGGTAATCTTCATCAAGGCTCAATGCAACAATATTACTCAACAACCCCGCCTTTTGACTTGGCGTTTCGTATTTAAGTGCATCTTGTTGACCGACGGCAAGGCGCATAAATTTCACCTCTTCGTCAGTTAATCCACTTTGGCTAAACTCATTCAGCTCATTAATAAACTCTTGAATCGATGGAACCGTCGCATTCGCCCTTACCTGCGCGCTAAATACCACTGCGCCAGTTTCACGAGTACTTGCGAAGTAACCGCTTGCACCGTAAGTGTAGGCTTTGTCTTCACGTAGATTCTGGTTGATACGGCTATTAAAGTTACCCGCTAGGTTAAAGTTAGCTAACTGGCTCAAATACAATTCACCCGTCGCATCAAACGGCAGGCCTTTACGTACCAAGCGAACAATGCTTTGCGGCGCACCCGGTTTATCAACTAAGTACAGGTGCTGACCAGAAAGTTCTTTGACGATCTGCGGACGTGTTAATGGTGCCACATCGCCTTGCCACTCTTCAAAGAATTGTAGCTGTTTCCCTACCTCTTTCTTCGAGATGTCTCCCACAACAACAATATTGGCACCTTCTGGTGTGTAATGTTGTGCATAGAATTTTTTCACATCGTCTAAGGTCAATTTCGATAGAGATTCCTTAGTACCATCACTTGCGCGAGCAAAAACAGTGTCACCAAACAGCACTTCACGGGTTGCTTGAGAAGCCATCCAACTTGGCTGCTGATGCTGATACACAACGCCTTCTAGCATCTGTTTCTTAACACGCTCGAAGTCTTGCTCATCGAACTTAGGCTCGAATAGAACCTCTTGCACAATCGCCAAGGTTTGAGGCAGGTTTTTCTCTAGCGTCGAAACTGAAATGTCTGTTGTGTAGCTGCCCGCACTAATGCTCACGCTGCTACCAAGTTTATCTAAGGTCGCTTGTAACTCTTCAACGGTTCGTTTAGTTGAGCCTTCTTCCATCATCGAAGCCGTTAGGTTCGCTAGGCCTTCTTGCCCTTTGCGAACATAGCGTTCGCCTGCAGGCAATTGAATTTGCAGCTGTACTGTCGGCGTTTCACTGGTCACGGTACCAATTAAGTCAGTGCCATTTGCAAAGTGCATGCGGTACAACTCAGGCATGGTCGCCTCAACACCAAAGTTCACTTCTGGCATCACACTGCGATCAAAGGTATCCGGTGCCTTTCTGAAATCCAGTTGATCTTCCGTCACCTTGCTGTATTCCGGCAACGTACGTGGTGGCGTGGTAAAGGTCGCTTCACGAACCGCCAAATCGAGCTTTTTCTTAGGAACCACACTCAAGGTAACCTTGTGCTTACCTTCGATGAAATCTTGGTATGCCTTGCTCACGCTCTCAGGCGTCACCGCTCGGATTTGATCGAGTTGTGATTCAATGCGATCAGGCTGACCATAGAAGGTTTGGTTCGACGCGAGTTGCGACACCTTACCTTTAACGCTTTGCAATGCAAAAACAGCATTCGCTTCGGCCATGCCAGTGATCTGGTCTAAACGCTCTTGCTCAACGCCCTCTTTCGAGAATTGCTCCAGGGTATCCATCAGCTCTTTATTGAGAACCGTCAAATCGCCTTTTTCACCTGAGTTGCCCATTGCATACACGTACATGGTACACGCCAACTCAGCACAATCATGGAAAGAGCCAGCGCTGACGGCCTTCTGCGTTTTTACGAGGTTTTGATATAGGTAACTGTTGGTACCTGAACCTAACACGTTAGACAATGCATTCAGTGAAGCTTGCGTCTCTTCACCGCGATATGTTGTTGGCCACCCCACCAGCACCATCGGCTGACGAATATTGTCTTCTAAGGTGATGTATTTATCTTCTGTTAGAACAGCAGGTTGCTTCTCTGCCGCCTTCACTTCAGGGCCTTGAGGAATTGAACCAAAGTACTTGTTAACCCATTCTAGCGTGTCATCAACGTCGATATCACCACCAATCGTTAACACGGCATTGTTTGGGCCGTACCAACGCAGGAAGAACGCTTTAAGATCATTCACGTCAACACGGTCAAGATCTTCAACATAGCCGATTGGTTGCCAAGAGTAAGGGTGACCTTCAGGGTAAAGCGCTTCGCCCATACGTTCCCACATCAAGCCGTAAGGACGATTTTCGTAGCTCTGCGCTCGCTCGTTCTTGACCGTGCCTCTTTGAACCTCAAATTTCTTCTGAGAAACAGCATCCAACAAGAAGCCCATTCGGTCTGATTCTAACCACAACATTTTCTCAAGTTGGTTAGAAGGAACAGTTTCAAAATAGTTGGTGCGGTCACGATTGGTCGTGCCGTTTAACGAACCACCCGCTTCGGTAATAATCTTAAAGTGCTGTTGGTCACCAACGTTCTCAGAACCCTGGAACATCATGTGCTCAAAGAAGTGAGCAAAGCCCGACTTGCCAATCTCTTCACGTGCTGAGCCGACATGATAAGTTACATCAACATGCACCAACGGATCGGAATCATCAGGGGAAAGAATAACTGTCAGGCCGTTTTCAAGCTGATACTTGGTGTAAGGAATCACCACTTTATCTTTAGAGGGCTTTACCTCTTCTAACAGAGTGACACCTTCAGGTAACGAGGAAAAGAAGGGCGTTGAGCTAGGTACATTGTAAGAACAGCCTGCAATGGCGATAAGAGAAAATGTACCAAGTAAAACCTTTTTCATAGGTTCTCCTTAGAAAAAACCGAAGTAGATAGCAGCAAGTAAGCTATAGCGAGCGGCTTTGCCAATCGCTATCAAAATAACGCAAGGGATGAATTTCATTCTTAGCCAACCCGCAGCGAGACACAAAGGGTCACCAATGATCGGTAACCAACTAAATAACAGTGTCCAGTAGCCATAGCGACTCAGCCAAGCCATAGCCTTATGACCATGCTTTTCAGATTGAGTTCGATTAGGCAACCACAAACCAATCCAATAGTTAGTCAGGCCGCCTAAGGTATTGCCTAATGTCGCCACTAGAATGATCGATGAGGTTGAAAACTGATCTAAGCTCAATGCAGCCACAAGGCTAGCTTCTGAACCACCGGGTAGTAACGTGGCACTCAAGAAGCCACTGATGAAGAGTACCCACAGCGCCGAGTCCGAGAACCACAGCGCGATATTTTCAAAAAGGGAGTTAAAAAATTCTAACACTGCCTATCAACTTTCTTGCATTTTAAGTAGCACCTTGCCTCTGGTGTGTCCGGTTTCAACCTGCAGGTGCGCCGACTGCGCCTCGTCTAACTGGTAGATACCTTGAATTTCTGTTTTGAGCAATCCGACACTGACCATGTAAAGCATGGTGTCCATTTGCTCAGGGTTTGGTTCAACCAGCATGCCTGATGCAGTAAAACCTAATAGTGTTGCTTTCTCACAGATAAGTTCTGCAGATAGAGTCGGTACTGTCACTACTCGCGCGCCATCTTTTAGGCACTTCAATGCATCAAGCGCGGTATCGCCACCGACCAAATCAATCAACACATCGACATCAGATACTCTTTCTGATGCTGGCGCAAACTTATAGTTAATCGCGTGAGCACCTAGCGTCGCAAGGTAATCAAGATTGGCTTCGCTGCAGGTTGTGTAAACCTCAGCTTTTGCTGCCACTGCAATTTGAACCGCAAGGTGACCAACGCCGCCCGCGCCCGCTAAAATAAGCACGCGGTCGCCTTCTTTCACTTCGGCTTTGTTGAGCGCTTGTGCCGCTGTTTGACTCGCAAGTGGTAATGCAGCTGCCGCTTCTAGAGTGACAGAGTCAGGAACCATACTTAATGCAGCTTCTGGAACACACACATATTGGCTGTAACCGCCACCTTGCAGTGGAAAACCAATAAAGCCAGCCACGTTATCACCAACAGTAAAGCGTTCAGCCTGTTCGCCTAGCGAAACAATTTGCCCTGAAATATCGTAGCCAGGCACCCAAGGCAGGTTATCTTTGTTTTGTGCTGCCGCCCAACCAAGACCCGCTCGGGTTTTGACATCAATCGGATTAATGCCTGAAAAGGAAACTTTAACCACCACTTCTCCAGCCTTAGGCTCAGGGATCGCACTGGTTTGAATACTTAGGTTTTCGACGCCGCCGAATTGAGTAATCGCAATCTGTTTATTTTCCATTCCACATTTCCTTGATTGATAAAAGCCCTAGTGAGCAAGCACCCTAATTAATAAAAAGAAAGGGATGCGAAAGCATCCCTTTGACTATAAACCATTTAATAAGGCTAAGTTAACCGCTCATTCGTAAATTGACGACCAATTAACGTAACGATACATGACCCAGCAAATCCACTAGCCCACGAGAGCTAATAGAATGCCCGCCGCAACCGCACTACCAAGTACACCGGCTACGTTCGGACCCATTGCATGCATCAATAAGAAGTTCTGAGGGTTTGCCTCAAGACCAACCTTGTTCACAACACGTGCCGCCATTGGAACCGCCGATACGCCAGCTGCGCCAATCAGTGGGTTGATGTCCTCTTTCGAGAATCGGTTCAACACCTTAGCCATCAATACACCACCCGCCGTACCGATACTGAACGCGACCGCACCTAAACCTAGAATACCCAGTGTTTCTAAGTTCAAGAACGTATCCGCTTGAAGCTTAGAACCAACCCCTAGACCTAGGAAAATAGTTACAACGTTAATCAGTTCGTTTTGAGCTGTTTTTGAAAGGCGATCAACCACACCCGCTTCACGCATTAAGTTACCCAAACAGAACATACCCACTAGAGGTGTTGCTGAAGGTAGGAACAAAATCGTCATCAGTAGTACAGCAAGCGGGAAAAGAATCTTCTCGGCTTTGCTAACGTGACGAAGTTGAGCCATCTTAATTTTGCGCTCTTCAGGAGACGTTAACGCTTTCATGATTGGTGGCTGAATGATAGGAACCAAAGCCATGTAGCTATAAGCCGCTACTGCAATGGCACCTAAAAGATCCGGAGATAACTTACTCGCCAAGAAGATCGCAGTTGGGCCATCGGCACCACCAATGATCGCAATTGACGAAGCATCGGCCATCGAGAACTCCATTCCTGGAACGTAGTTCAGCAAGATCGCGCCAAATAGCGTCGCGAAGATACCAAACTGAGCCGCAGCCCCTAGCCACAACGTTTTAGGGTTCGCAATCAACGCACCGAAGTCCGTCATCGCACCAACACCCATAAAGATCAGCAGTGGGAAAATACCTGTCTCAATACCAATGTAGTAGACGTAGTAGAGCAAACCACCTGGATCAGTAAACCCAGCATTTGGAATGTTTGCTAATACAGCACCAAAACCAATAGGCAGTAGAAGTAACGGTTCAAATCCTTTACGAATTGCCAAAAACAACAGTAAGCAACCAACCAGCATCATACAGATCTGGCCGAACTCAAAGTTCGCAATCCCTGTTTCAGACCATAAGGTCATCAATCCTTCCATGGTACTCCCTTACGCTAAGCTTAGTAGTGGAGCGCCTACAGTAACTGCATCGCCTTCTTTAACATTCAATTCTTGAACGATACCACCACGAGCAGCACGAACTTCCGTTTCCATCTTCATCGCTTCTAGGATTAGTAGAACGTCGCCTTCAGAAACCTCAGTACCCGCCTGAACGTTTACTTTAAAGATGTTACCCGCCAATGGAGCTGGAACCGCTTCAGCGTCAGACGCTGCTACTGGTGCAGCCTGAGCAGGTTTTGCAGATGGCGCCACCGATGTCAGTTCACCTTGTGGGCCAACTTCAACATCGTAAACTTGACCATCAACCTTCACGCTGTAGCTTTCAATACCACCAGAAGCTTGTACAGGAGCTGCAGCAACTGGAGCCGCAACTTCTAGCGTTGGTGCAGGTTCAAATGCTTCAGGATTACGACGGTTCTTAAGGAACTTAAGACCCACTTGTGGGAAGAGCGCGTAAGTCAGTACATCATCAACCGTATCTTCAGCTAGAGAGATACCCTCTGATTTCGCTTTCTCTAACAGATCCGTCGTTAACGTATCCATTTCAGACTTAAGTAAATCAGCAGGACGACAAGTAATCGGCTCTGCACCGTCTAGAACTTTCGCTTGCAGTTCAGCATCCACTTCAGCAGGAGCTTGACCGTATTCACCTTTCAGTAGACCAGCAGTCTCTTTCGTGATGCTCTTATAGCGTTCGCCCGTTAAGACGTTAATAACCGCTTGAGTACCGACAATCTGAGAAGTTGGTGTTACTAAAGGAATGTAACCAAGCTCTTTACGTACGCGTGGGATCTCTTCTAGAACTTCATCCATGCGATCGGCGGCGCCTTGCTCTTTAAGCTGGCCTTCCATGTTAGTTAACATTCCGCCAGGAACTTGAGCGATTAAGATGCGAGAATCGACACCTTTTAGCTGACCTTCCCATTTCGCGTACTTTTTACGTACATCACGGAAGTAAGCCGCGATGGGTTCGATTTGGTCTAGTTTAAGATTCGTGTCGCGCTCTGTACCTTCTAACATAGCAACAACCGTTTCGGTTGGCGTATGACCGTAAGTACAGCTCATTGAAGAAATAGCGGTATCTAGAATGTCGATACCCGCTTCAACGGCTTTAACCGCTGTTGCAGTCGATAGACCAGTTGTCGCGTGGCTATGCAGTGCCAGAGGAACGTCACACGATGCTTTGATACGTGTAATCAGCTCTTCTGCTTCATACGGCTTTAATAAACCTGACATATCTTTGATACATAGTGAGTGACAACCTAGGTCCTCTAGGCGCTTAGCCAAATCAACCCAAGTATCTGAATTGTGGACCGGACTGGTTGTGTAAGACAACGTACCTTGAGCGTGGCCACCAACGTCGATCGTTGCTTTCACTGCTTTTTCAAAGTTACGCACGTCATTCATCGCATCAAAGATACGGAATACGTCCATGCCGTTTTTATGGGCACGTTCAACAAATTTTTCTACTACATCATCCGCGTAGTGACGGTAGCCCAATAGGTTTTGACCACGCAGTAGCATCTGCATTGGTGTGTTTGGCATCGCTTTTTTCAGCTCACGCAAACGCTCCCATGGATCCTCGCCAAGAAAACGGATACACGAATCAAACGTCGCGCCGCCCCAAGTCTCAAGTGACCAGTAACCGACTTTATCCAGTTCTGCCGCAATTGGCAGCATATCTTCGATACGCATACGAGTAGCAAATAGTGACTGGTGCGCGTCACGAAGTACCACATCTGTGATAGCTAGTGGTTTAGACATGCTCATAAACTCCTTTTTAATCCTTTAAATACTACTTAGCAGTAGACGCACGGTATTGATGAACCGCGGCCGAAATTGCAGCCACTACCTGTGGACTAACAGCTGAAGGGTTTGATTGTGATTTTTGAATTTTTTTAGGTGCTGCGATCGGCTCTGGTACTTCTTCTGGTACCAGTTTTGACATCAACCGAACGAGGTAAACTAGAATAGTTAGGAAAATAAAGACAACGGACATCCCCGTTATCATTAGAGTCGCCGCATCTCCTAGCAGGCTTCCAATATTAGTCATGTTGCTTCCTTTCTTCGTCATCCTGACATACGTACAGGATTTCAGCGAATAGTGATCCCGACCCATGGATTATCTCGATTGGTAAAAGTTTGTCAATTTTGTTTAAGGTTCTGTTACGGATAACGCACACATAAGGTTAATTATTCGCCTATCAGATCACATAAATCTGTCAAATACGTCATTTTTAGATATTTAAACTGTGACTTAAACGGGGCTTTTCTGGGAATTGATATGAGAAAGGTGGAATAACAAAGAAGCAATCAAGAACTACTTTAAATACAACAAGTTAAACAACGAACAAATTTAACATTGTCGCAACAAATTTGCAGCAGACATAAAAAAAGCCTCGTATAAACGAGGCTTTTTCTAATAATGTGGCGCGCTCTGGAGGATTCGAACCTCCGACCGCCTGGTTCGTAGCCAGGTACTCTATCCAGCTGAGCTAAGAGCGCACGGTTTTAATATCAATTCATTGTTACTAACAACAGATCAATATAAGGATTTCATTCTTATAAGAAAAAAGCCCTAAATAGTGGCGCGTCCTGGAGGATTCGAACCTCCGACCGCCTGGTTCGTAGCCAGGTACTCTATCCAGCTGAGCTAAGGACGCACGGTTTTCGATATCAGTATTTCCAATATCAGGAGTTCACAAGGAAACCCTAAAGAGTGGCGCGTCCTGGAGGATTCGAACCTCCGACCGCCTGGTTCGTAGCCAGGTACTCTATCCAGCTGAGCTAAGGACGCGCAGTTTTCGATATCGGTATTCCCAATATCAGGGGTTCATAAAAGAAACCCTAAATAGTGGCGCGCTCTGGAGGATTCGAACCTCCGACCGCCTGGTTCGTAGCCAGGTACTCTATCCAGCTGAGCTAAGAGCGCACGGTTTTAGTATCAATTCGTTGTAAACAACAACAACTCAATACAAGGATTTCTGTTCTTATAAGAAAGAAGCCCTAAATAGTGGCGCGTCCTGGAGGATTCGAACCTCCGACCGCCTGGTTCGTAGCCAGGTACTCTATCCAGCTGAGCTAAGGACGCACGGTTTTTGATATTAATTCTCGACGAACGATTTATCAATATCAGGATTCACATTCTTATAAGAACTAAACCCTAAATAATGGCGCGCTCTGGAGGATTCGAACCTCCGACCGCCTGGTTCGTAGCCAGGTACTCTATCCAGCTGAGCTAAGAGCGCACGGTTTTAGTATCAACTTAGTCAATACAAGGACTTTCATTCTTAAAAGAAATAAACCCTTAAATAGTGGCGCGTCCTGGAGGATTCGAACCTCCGACCGCCTGGTTCGTAGCCAGGTACTCTATCCAGCTGAGCTAAGGACGCACGGTGTTCATTCATTAAGAATGAAGTTGTGAAATATATCACATTCTTCTTGCTACGAAGAAAAAAAAAGGCCATCGGCCTGTAATGAATGGCGGTGAGGGAGGGATTCGAACCCTCGATGCAGCTACAAACCACATACTCCCTTAGCAGGGGAGCGCCTTCGGCCACTCGGCCACCTCACCTAATTCATTATTCTCAAATCACTTACAAGTAAGAGAAGAGAGAATGGCGCGTCCTGGAGGATTCGAACCTCCGACCGCCTGGTTCGTAGCCAGGTACTCTATCCAGCTGAGCTAAGGACGCACATTTACATTGTCTAAATTGCTAATTTTAGACTCGCAAGAAATGGCGGTGAGGGAGGGATTCGAACCCTCGATGCAGCTACAAACCACATACTCCCTTAGCAGGGGAGCGCCTTCGGCCTCTCGGCCACCTCACCGTCTTGCGGAGGCACATATTACGTTTTACCGAAAATATGTCAAACACTTTATTGAAAAAAATTGGACAAAAACACTCAACCGTTTGCTATTTAATCAAAGCGCTTGCAAATTGAACTTATAAGATTCAAATCGCGCTTTTTCCCTTAAAAATTAAGGTGAAAGATTGGCAATAATAAACAGCCGAAAACAATTATCTAATTTCTCCAGCAGCAAGTGCTACCGCTGATGGCACAATACTACGGGATGCGTATTTTCGCCATAGGGGAAGCGAATAAATCTTGAGTTTTGCCAAACAAAATACAGAGCAACAGTTCTGTTCAACCTTGTCTGTATCTCGCAGCATCACAAAGCATTCACTTCACCACTTTGAGACAGATCCGTTATCCAACCCATCTATGTCCCAATCAGTGTTTCGGTTCCCCAAGATCAAAAAAGGCTAGCAACAATGCTAGCCTCTTCTCTACGCAAAAGTATTAGTAGTTGCCAGATGCAACGTTACCATTACCTTTTTCAGCTTGAATGCGCATGTAGATCTCTTCACGGTGAACAGATACTTCTTTAGGTGCGTTAACACCGATACGTACTTGGTTACCTTTAACGCCTAGTACAGTAACTGTTACTTCATCACCAATCATCAGTGTTTCGCCAACGCGGCGAGTCAAAATTAGCATTCTTTGCTCCTTGAGTAATCTCTAAATTTATCTAGCTACGAGAGCATTATCCAACAAAAGTTATATTTTCGTAAACTATCGATTGAGTTTATTTAACCAAAATGCACTTCTTTTTTAGGATAACCCTGTGTTTCACGCGCTACGATGTATGCATTGTGTAATATGTTAGCAGCCATATCGACTTGCGTTGGTGATATCACCAAAGTTAAAGACTGCTGCTGCAATAAGTGATGCTGTACATCAATTTCGCCTTCAGACAACAATCCATGTGAACTGACCACAATTTCTTGTGTTCGGCTTCCTACCACAGTTAACAAACTAACCTGTTCACTATTACGGATTTTCTCAGCAAAAACTAGTTTTAATTTGGCACTTATGTCTTGTTTAATAATGAGTGCTGCCCGTTCTGTTTCCTCGATCACACTACAGACTTCGATCCCCAACAGTTGGCAATGTGAAATGAAAGACGGTAAATCTTCATTCAAACACTCGATACGCACCATATCTCTTTGGATGGCGATGCCAGCAATATCATTCAAACACTGATTACCCGCGATCAATGTGCCCTCGCCTTGTTCAAAGCTTGAAAGCACTCGCAATGGCACGTTGTGCTGCCATGCATACTGAACACAAGGAAGGTGCAATACCTTAGCGCCTCGGCGAGCCATCTCTTCCATAGAAGGAAAGTCTAAAGTATCTAATTTCTGAGATTGTTTTACGACTCTAGGGTCACAAGAGTAAACACCATCTACATCAGTATAGATCTGGCATTCTTTCGCCTGCAAGGCACCTGCAAGCGCGACCGCTGTAGTATCTGAACCACCGCGGCCTAATGTCGTGATATCACCTTTCGCATTGAATCCTTGAAAGCCTGCAACAATAACAATCTGGTTGTCATCTAGCAGAGCTTGAATCGGAGCAGTATCAATACGCTCAATCGCTGCATTATTATGATTAGAATCCGTGTGTATCTTGGCTTGATAGCCAGTCATCGATGTCGCTTCATAACCTAACTTGTGTAACGTCATTGCTAACAAGGCCATGGAAACTTGCTCGCCAGCCGTTAACAACACATCCAGTTCTCTAGCGTTTGGTACGCTATCAACTTGCGTGGCTAAATTAACTAACCGATTTGTTTCACCAGACATAGCCGAAACGACAACCACGATCTGGTTCCCTTCATTTTTCGCTTCAATGATTTTTTCTGCTACATGATGGATTCGTTCAATTGAACCCACCGACGTTCCACCAAATTTCTGCACGATAAGAGGCATTTTCACCCGTCCTCACCTTCCCAAGACCAATGTCTATATATGACAAAAAAACACATACTCCGCGTCAGGGCGAAGCAATAAAAAATTAACCAAGGAGTCTAACGCCACCATTAGACTTCTTGGTTAATCTCAATCAAACCTTGTTTAAACACACTTCCAATAGGCAAAATAAAAGATGCCCAATCAACTGATTGGGCATCTTTGTATCAATTACTTAAGCTTAAAGACGCTCTTCTAGCCAAGTACGCACAGATTTAAGCGCTTCTGGCAGTGCTGCAACGTCTGTACCGCCCGCTTGAGCCATATCTGGACGACCGCCGCCTTTACCGCCAACTTGCTCAGCAACCATCTTGACGAGATCACCCGCTTTTACTTTGCCGATTAGGTCTTTGGTTACACCAGCAATCAAGCCAACTTTACCGTCTGCTACGTTCGCGATCAGGATGATGCCGCTACCTACTTGGTTTTTAGCGTTATCAACCATAGTACGTAGGTTCTTGTTGTCTGCGCCTTCAATTGCAGCAACCAAAACTTTAGTACCAGAGATGTCTTCTACTTTGCCCATGATGTTTGCGCTTTCTGCAGCAGCCATCTTTTCTTTAAGCAGTTGGATTTCTTTCTCTAGCGATTTCGCTTTCTTAGCTGATTCAGCAAGTTTCTCTTCGTAAGCGTTAGCCTGAGCTTCTACTGCATCTAGTGCAGCTTCACCTGTTACCGCTTCAATACGACGAATACCCGCAGCAATACCACCTTCAGAAGTGATCTTGAATAGGCCGATATCACCTGTGTTTGAAGCGTGGATACCACCACAAAGTTCAGTAGAGAAGTCGCCCATAGATAGAACGCGAACTTCATCATCGTACTTCTCGCCAAACAGTGCCATTGCACCTTTTTCTTTCGCTGACTCGATGTCCATGATGTTCGTTTCAATCACATGGTTCTTACGAACTTGTGCGTTAACTAGACGCTCTACTTCTTTAATCTGTGCTGGTGTTACCGCTTCAAGGTTAGAGAAGTCAAAACGTAGGTTGTCTGGCTTAACTAAAGAACCTTTCTGAGCAACGTGCTCACCTAGCACTTCGCGCAATGCAGAGTGAAGTAAGTGAGTGGCAGAGTGGTTTAGTGAGATAGCAGCTCGACGCTCAGCGTCAACCGTTGCTTCTACTTTATCGCCCTTAGCAAATACACCTTCAACTAGCTCACCGTGGTGCGCAAATGCGTTACCTAGCTTCTGAGTGTCTTGTACTTTGAAAAGACCCGACGCTGTTTTTAGTGTACCAGCATCACCACATTGACCGCCTGACTCAGCGTAGAATGGTGTCTCTTCAAGGATGATGATTGCTTTGTCGCCAGCCGATAGTGAAGCAACCTCTTCGCCGTCAACGAATAGCGCAGAGATTTCACCAGCACCTTCAGTTGCTGTATAACCACAGAACTCAGTGTTGGTGTCTACTTTGATTGTCGCGTTGTAATCCGTGCCGAATTGGCCTGCTTCACGTGCACGCTTACGCTGTGCTTCCATCGCCTTCTCAAAGCCTTCTTCATCGATAGTAAAATCGCGTTCGCGAGCTACATCGTTAGTAAGGTCAGCTGGGAAGCCGTATGTATCGTAAAGTTTGAAAACTGTTTCGCCGTCAAGCTCTTTGCCTTCAAGTGCATCTAGTGCGTCATTAAGAATAACCATGCCGCGCTCTAGCGTACGACCAAAGTTCTCTTCCTCAATGCGAAGTACTTTTTCAACCAGCTCTTGCTGTTTCTTAAGTTCATCTGCCGCAGAGCCCATCACTTCAGCCAGTACGCCCACAAGTTTGTGGAAGAACACGCCTTGTGCGCCAAGCTTGTTACCGTGACGAACTGCACGACGGATGATACGACGTAGAACGTAGCCACGACCTTCGTTTGAAGGCATAACACCGTCAGCAATTAGGAATGAACAAGAACGGATGTGGTCAGCAATAACGCGTAGCGATTGGTTAGATAGATCGTCATGACCAACAACTTCCGCAGTCGCTTTGATTAGCTTTTGGAATACATCAATTTCGTAGTTAGAGTGAACGCCCTGCATGATTGCAGAAATACGCTCAATACCCATACCTGTATCTACAGCAGGCTTAGGTAGCGGTTCCATTGTGCCGTCAGCGTGACGGTTGAACTGCATGAATACGTTGTTCCAGATCTCGATGAAACGGTCACCATCTTCTTCAGGTGTACCAGGACGGCCGCCCCAGATGTGCTCACCGTGATCGTAGAAGATTTCAGTACATGGACCACAAGGACCTGTGTCACCCATCGTCCAGAAGTTATCAGACTCGAACTGTTTACCGCCTTCTTTGTCGCCAATGCGAACGATACGGTCAGCAGGAACACCTACTTTCTTGTTCCAGATATCGAATGCTTCATCATCTGTCTCGTATACCGTTACCAGTAGACGATCTTTTGGCAGTTGAAGAGTTTCAGTCAGGAATTCCCAAGCAAATCCAATCGCTTCTTCTTTGAAGTAGTCGCCAAAGCTGAAGTTGCCTAGCATTTCGAAGAACGTGTGGTGACGAGCCGTGAAACCTACGTTTTCAAGGTCATTGTGTTTACCACCCGCACGTACACAACGCTGAGCCGTAGTTGCTCGAGTGTAGGCACGCTTTTCGGCGCCTAAGAAGCAATCTTTGAATTGGTTCATACCTGCGTTAGTGAATAGCAGGGTTGGATCGTTATGTGGAACTAACGATGAACTGTCTACGATTTGGTGTTCTTTGCTCTCAAAGAACTTAAGGAACGCGTTGCGAACCTCATCAGTGCTCATGTACATGCAGCTCTTCCTGAAAATAGTCGAGTTAGAATTTTGCCGTATTGTAGATCATGGTTAAGGCTTCGACTAGTTTTCTTGTAGAAAAGACACCCTTGGGCAGGATTTTAGTGGGAATTCGATAAAATGAAGAATATTCCACTATATCTTGCCGTGGAAAAGCAGAACTAAATTGACGACCTAGTACCGAAGAAACTCAGTCAACGAGAGAGATTTGACCAAAGACATGCTCGACGGAGCAGATCCAATAAAAAAGCCCCGCATAAAATATGCGAGGCTTTAAATTCTTTCAATGTCCCGTCCTGAAATGTG
>NZ_JBFRUJ010000073.1:0-18373 GCF_041474575.1 Vibrio sp. 10N.222.51.C5 | reverse complement strand
CGAGATACCGACTACTTCTTGGAAAGCCGCGATGAACCACAAATAAGCGGCTCTTTTTTAGCCCAATTTTCTGCTCTTAAACCTTATCGACTGTATCCGCCCCATGAACTCACGGGACGATATTGTTAATACGTGAGCGCCGCAATCACACTGTTAGCGCTAAGGAACCTTTGAAACCGTCATCAAAGCTCACTCATAATAAGCTATTATTTACAGTAGATTTCGGTTAATTTTCCAAAGGCCATTATGAAAAACAAACTGAGTTTAGCAATTCAAGCATACTGCAACTGGATTGATTCAAACATTATTGAAATTGCTTATGTCGGTTCCATTCTAGTTGTGATTCTAACGCTCATCATCAATCTTATTTAGGCTTCCATTTCCTAAATATTAGTTTCCTTTACTCATTACCGAGCTTTTCTAAAAGCCTCAGAGTTAAATCAATCACCTCATGGATTTGGAGTTTTACGCCTTCAAATAGCTGCGTGAGCGGATCTATTTTTGAGGTTGCAGCTTCAACAATGACTGATTTACCTCAACGATAAACTGATAACCTCTCATTCAATGAATCCTATCTTTTTAACCATTGCCTTGTTCGTTTGTAGGAGCCCGTCCTCTATACACGACTATTGGTTACGCTTGAATGAGGATACTATTGAATTAGAATGCCCCTCAAACATATATCGCCTTGGTGATTGAGAAACAAACAGAATGAAACAAACAAATCATATCGAACAATGCCAGCAAGAAATTTTGAGCTTTTCGGACCGATTACATCAATCTGGTTGTGCGCCTTACTCGGTAGCTCAATACACTCAAGCTTATGCAAAACGCCAGAACATTGATGTCTCTATTGATGTGACCCCGACAAAAGTCATCACTATTTTTGAGCAACCCACGCAAAAAGTCGTGATGGAAAACAAAAAACCACCCTCGGTTAACTTACGTGATTTAGTCGCAACGCTTAAAGGGTTTTCGACTCATTCCCATTACGAAGGTTCAGAAACCTACTCGAATCGTACCTTGTGCTTTGCCAATTTATTGCTTCCGCCATGTTATTTAATGTTAGTTGGCAGTACTTATCTGGCGGTCGGTTTATCCATTATTCTGGGCGCTATAGCCTGGCTAGCACAAATTTTCCTGACTGGGCCAAGAAGCATTCTTGTCGAGTTCTTTGTCGCCTTAGTAGCCAGTTTTTTAACCGGTATGATAGCGGCACAGGTTCCCGGCTTACCAACATTGGCACTGTGCATTTCTTCCATTGTCCTTTTTATTCCTGGGTTAACCGTCACCAACGGCTTAGCCAGTCTTGCTCTCAATGACTTTCGGTCAGGTATCGAACTGCTTGCACAAAGCGCACTCATAGTAATGAAAATATTCATCGGCATTGTTATGGGGTTAGGCTTAGCCAACATAATCAATCAACCATTATCGGTACCGGTATTTATTGATGAAATCCCATTCGTTCTTCATGTCACCGCACTGATCGGGATTTCTGTCGCTATTGGCCTTATTTTCAACGCAAGTATGACAGAAATTCTCTTAGGCCTTCCTGTCGCGGCAATTGGCATGTGGGGGCCACATTGGTTTACTTCCGATTGGGTTGTAGGTACATGGGTAAGCACAATACTCATTACGCTTTACGGGTTGGGGATGGGAAAATTGCGTCACGTTCCACCACTCATATACATTATTCAAGGGATCATCATTCTTGTCCCCGGTAGTCGAATCATTGTCGGAGCAAGTGAGTCCTTCTTTGCGACCTCCATTTTACCCATTCCGAATATTGGTCTGTCTGCCTTGCTGATGTTTGGCGCGATTATGGCGGGACAAATCATGGTTTATTCTATATTTAGTCGTCATTTTGATTCCATCATTGAGGACTAACCATCGAGCTAACAATCGCTGATCAACACGCCCCAATAACCCACGATTGAGTCTTTATCTGCTTTTTGACGTTAACAGATTCTGAGAAGGTACTGATGAACAGAGTCTCGAAAATCGATAAGACTATTTTGTTTCAGATGGCGAGGGGAATGAGCAATATGGATTTGGAAAAACCGAATAGAATCGAAATTAGCCAATAATTCAATAAGATAAGGATGCTTAGGATGAGTCAATGCAAAGTAGGCAGAGGTAAGCTAGGTATAGGCAAGCGCTAGGTTGATAGGCTTGCCATCTACTCCGTTTCCGTTCTAACTACGCCACCAGTGCGTTCAGTTTTTTACGCATACTCTCTTTATCAAGGCCACCTTTAGGTCCAATGAAGACTAACCGTGACGAACGAGATTCATCATCTTCCCATGCATCTCCAACCGTCACATTGGCTCGCTGGCCAGTGCACTGAAATACACAGCGATGATCAGGACGATCGGTTAAATTTAAAATACCTTTCATGCGATAAGCATCAATTGAAAACTGTTGCAGTAGAGGATACAAACTTTGTAGATTAAGCGGTTGATCAGTTTCAAAGCTGAATGTTTCGAAATCATGGTTCACGTGATGACAGTGCTCATCATGACAATCATGGTGCTGGCATTCCCTTTGATCAGCCGCTATTTTGTTAGTGACAAAGCGCGTACTTTCAGGGGCATCAAATAAGATAGGTAAATCCACTTCGCCGAATGAAATATCAATCAATTTAGCAAACGGAGCTTGTACTCGGCACCATGCTTTGACTTGCTCTAGTTTATCAGCATCGACTAGGTCAACTTTATTAACCAGAACAATGTCAGCCACTTGAATTTGCTGCTTCGACAACGTCTCCATTGGGCCTTCTAGCCCTAAAATGTTTTCCGCATCGATCGTCGTCACGATTGCATTTAAAGGTGCGTGTGCTTGCAGTTCCGGATCTTCAAATTGAAGTGCCACTTCTTTGGGTTCTGCGATACCTGAAGTTTCAACAATAATATGGTCTGGGCGTTCCTCTAATGCGAGTAAACGCATTACCGAAACGACTAGTCCTTCTGCAAGGTTACAACAGATACAGCCATTCTCTAGGCTGATCATATTTTCACTTTCAGATTTAACTAACTCCGCATCAACATTGATTGATCCAAAATCATTGACGATCACAGCCATGCGCATTCCATTTGCATTGGTTAATATATGGTTTAGTAGGGTCGTTTTCCCTGCTCCTAAAAATCCGGCTAAAATTGTTACTGGAATAGGCTTCTTGCTCATAGCATGCTCTCTTTCGATTTTCGTTGTCTATATTTACTCGGTAAGCAATAAAAAAGGTTGAGCTAATGCCCAACCTTTTAAGTCAGGATAACTTAGCCCGTAACTTTGTTGCGAACCGCTTCACCTGGGTTTGAATCTAACAACATTTCACCAGCTTCAATGATAGGTGTCCCGTTTACAAGTACGTATTTCATGCCTGTAGAAAGGGCATTTGGTTTATCAAATGTTGCAACGGCTTTTACTTCATCAAGTTTGAAAATAGCTAAATCAGCATCTTTACCTACTTGAATACGACCTTTATTTGCCATTTGTGGCACAGCATCCTCAAGAATACGACATGCGTTTAAGCTAGTTCTTTCCATCGCTTCTACTAGTGTTACCGCTTTGTATTCCTCGACATATTTTTCAATAAAACGAGAGAAACAAGCAAGTGAGCGAGGGTGAGCTATTGCGTTGCTTGGAAGTGGCCATACATCACCTTCAATTAATACGCCTTTATCATCCATCCAAGGCATTGCATCTGAAGCGATAGCTGCACCTGGGAACAATACTGAACGGTCCATTTTAGCGCGATCTTCTTTGTTCTCATCGGGTTTTAAGAAGTGCATGACAACCACGGTACCGGGCGCTGATGCTTGTAGTTCAGTGACTTTTTCTTGGTTTAGTGCTTTACCATTCGCTTCCATGTAGCTAGCGCTTGGTACACCCCAACGTTGTAACCAATCGTCACCACGGAAAACTTCTGCGCCAATAACGGAAGAGCCAGCACCATAAGGATAAGCTTCAGTAGTAACGGCTAAACCTTGATCAATGGCGGATTGAACTAAATCGGCACAATCTTCGATATCTTGTACTGACGTGCTGTTGAGGTGACAAATGTGCATGTGTGCACCCGTTGTCGCCGACAGGCTAATGAGTTCTTGGTATGCTTCAAAGCTTGATTTTGGCTCTGCGCTGTTTAGGTAACGAACGTGAGTGTAAGTTGGTACTTCATAGCGTTTTGCTAGTTTAGCAAGATCATAGTACTCTTTGTGGCCATAACCTGGTGCGTAACCCGCGTTAATACCAATGCCTAAGCCCCCCTCTTTAAGACCTTGCTCAACCGAGCCCAGAATTTGTTTTAATTCATCTGGGGTTGCTAGGGTATTTTGCCAATTGTTTTTAGAAAAAGCTTTCTGGAACCAAACAATCGTACCATCAGGAGCAGGCATCGTAGGTTCTTTTGCTTGAATACGAGCGTAAGTCCATGCTACAGAAGCGCCGTAATTAATCGGGCGACCTTCAGCAGCAGTAATATCGTAGTACGTTCCGATTGGGAATAGACCAGATTCCATCTCAAGAGCGGTGGTTACGCCATCGAATGCTTGAGCACGGGCAGCAGGAAGTTGTTGTCCGTGAGCGTGCATATCGATAAAGCCAGGTGCAACCACGAGACCTTCAGCATCGATGATTGTTTTGCCTTGCAGCTTTTTGTCTGAGATTGCAGCAATACGCTTACCTTTAATACCGACGTGACGAATTGCGTCGAGTCCAGTTTCAGGATCAACAACACGGCCATTTTCGATAACGATATCAAATGGCCCTTTCTCGTTAGGCATCAGTTTGATGTTTTGGCCAACCAGTTTTTCAGGGGCTGCATGTAAAACAGAGGCAAAAGGCAGTGCCGCAGCCCCAACCGCTAACTTAGTCAAAGTCGAACGTTTATCTGTATCGACACCATCAAGTAATACTTGCGTAACGTCCAATTCATTTGGGTCGTAATTTTTCATATTGATACCTGTTATGTTTGTTGTAAAAGAATATTAGTTCATGATTGCTATGAAAACTATGCTGCATGTAGAAAAATCAATCGATTGACTAACACCCACCTTTCCATCATTAGAATCCACTGCCAACCGTTATATAAAACGCGCTGTCAACGTCACTAAAAGCGAGGTCTACCCCCATGTGTAACCCATATCGGCAAGCTATCTGATAGCGAAATCCAGCACCATACGCATCGACACTTTCATCGTCTGACAGACTGCCCTCTACTGTCGCTTTATCCAGGCCATAAAACGCAGAAACGGTCCAACGATTATCAATCGCATTATCGTATTCCGCGACAACACCCAGCCCAGAGGTCACCGAGCTTTCGCCCATAAAATATTGAATAACGCCATTGATAGCGTTATTCACATCTTCATTACTGGTCTCAAACTCTACCGAGCTCTGGCCAATAATCTGTTTCACACCCAGCATCAATGGTGTGTTTGCCACTCGAAACTGGAGCTGCTGAAGCGCAGCGACTCCCGAGGTTTTTGTGCCGAATTGAATCGTTTTGTTGTACGACGCACCTATACTGAACTCTTTGAAAATATCGAGGTTCGCCTTTCCAGCGCCAACGCCACCCGTATATCGAATGGTATCTTTTAGCCACGACGGTATCACCGTTAATGTCGGTATCAGAACCTGCGCCATATTCAAAGTCCCCACCATGAATAAAGACATACACGGGTAATGACTCTGAACCATTGATCTCCGAAGGACGCCAAATATTAAGATTCAAGCAATCTTCAGATTGCTCTTGCTGGGTTATTTTAAGCTGTGGGCACACGGCGCCAAATTGTGTCGCATCTATAGCGCTATCAGCATTGTGTTCTAATTGACGGAGTGACTGTGCTGAAAACGTTGTTGATCGGCGTAAGTGATTCCTTTAAACGCTTCAATGGATACGCGTTGCTCGTCACCTGCTAAGGTATTGATCACAACAGACTCTCTATTTGCGAAAAGAGTCGCGTCCCCGATGGATACTGAAACCTGCTCTGTTGGTAATGTCTGAAGCGGTTCTGGCTTAATAGGACGTGAGCTGGTTTCATCACTACCCCACGCAGAAAGAGCAACAGTGATAGCGATAACCATGAGTGAGCGATGCGTTAAATTCATGGTTGTACCCATAAATGTGTTCGGCCATCTGACCTGATATTGGTATCATCAAACCTGAGAATCCCTATGCTCAGCCATGCTCATTTCTGGAGTATTTGAAGTATTTTTTCTTTATGGTGCGATATTAATTCACTCTTTAAATTTGAATAAATCGCTTATGCAGGACGAGATCCTACATATATTCACTACCGTGAGTGGATGTCGCTTTTTATTTATCACAAAGACTTCTTGTTGTGCCTTCTTTGGCTGACTATCTAGGGTTGATAAAATTTCAACGGGTTCTTGAAACAGCTCTATAGGGGGTTGCTGTGACTCTCCTTCTGAAGCTTCAAACTCATCAAAGAACCCAAATATGTTATTAGAGTCCGATGGCATAGTTAGCACCAAACGTAAGTTTCGAGGCCAAAGCCAATATTGTTGAGGTCTGTTTTGACTTGACCCGAAGAGGTCCAAGGTAGAAGTGCGTCGATATCAGGCTCTGCTTTCGCGAGCTCTTTCATGCACTTGACCATGTAGTCTTAGAGGATAAGACCGTTGGCTTTTGCAGTCTCGACGATACTGTAAAGCATCGCGCTCGCCTCAGCACCGTTTGTGTGTTGGAGAATAGCCAATTTTCCCTGCCAAATAACCAGCGGTTTAATTGCGCGTTCAGCGCGATTATTATCGATAGATAAGTGACCATCGTCGATATAACGAATGAGTTTAGGCCATTGCCCGAGCGTGTACTTTATTGCTTTGCCTAGTGGGCTAGAGCCTATCACCTTCTGGGTTGTCATCCATTGGTAAAGCTCATCCAGTATCGGCTTGGCATACGCTTAACGCTCTGCTTTGCGTTCTTCGGCAGGCGCACCTTTTAAGCGTGATTCTATCCCGTAGAGCTTTTGGGGTTTAGCCAGCACTTTATCAGCCTTGCCCGATTTACCTTCCCCTTGAAGCTTCTTCGCGTCCATGAACTTGCGTTAAGCACCCCACATTAGTGACGTGATGCAGACCATGATAAGCCGTGTAGCCATCGGTTTGTAGATAACCGTTGTAGTCACCTAAAAAGTCCACGGGGCACACCCTCGCGCGACTGTTTTGATAGTCGTACAAGGCGATTTTTTCACATTCGGCAGTGCCGCTTCGGGCGAGTCAGCGCCTGAGCAGTAGAGCCACATATAACACTGCTTCTCTTCTTTGAGCACATTGAGCGGCGTTTCATCCGCCTGAACCACCACTTGTTGAAGTAGGTTCTCCTTCAAGGCCACATACAGCGGGGCGAACTTCTCACTGACTTGGATAACCCACCTTGCCATGGTGGCGCGTGATAGCTCGATACCCGACTGGGTAAACAGCGATCATCAATCAATGCATTGGGTGCTAACTCTTGTCCTCCACCCGCTAAGCGACCATTACAAAAAGCACCAACAAGGATCTCGCCGGTAAAGCTGCCTTTGTCTATGGGCAACGTGCCACTGTAGGGCTTAAAGCCAAGTGCTTTCACCACACCTGTTAGTGTATACGCACCGCCACCGAGAAAATCTTTAAGCTCGACAGGCGTTTCAGCTGTGACTTCAGCACCAAAACCCGCCGCAGCGACATTCATAAAATAGCGGTCATTCGCACGCGCGCTATCCACCGCAAACGCCTTGCCTTCCAGCGCTAGTTCAAAAGCACCCGAAATATCGTTAGGTATTCCCGTTGCGGTAGCAAAATCATTCGCAGTGCCCATTGGGATAAGCGCCAGTTGTGGTCTTTCACTGGCACGGAACTGGTTGAGCGCGTTAACGGCTTCATTCACCGTTCCATCGCCACCGACAACAATCAGACGCTTAACACCATCGCATATTGCCTCGCTTACCAAACGAAACATGTCCGACGATTCCCAAGTCACTCTAACTTGCAGGTCAATATCATTGTCCCTCGCCGCAAAGATGGCTTGCCTTAATTCCGGGATATTGGCTTTCTTTCCGTTTAAAATCACGCGAATGCTGTCCATGGCTATGTCCTTGTATAGGCTAACTTGATAACTCTTTTGCTGCCGCTTTGATCTTAGCTCGTAACCACTTATGGCTTGGTTCATTAGTACGGCTTGGATGCCAAATCATACACATATCGAGGTCTTCCAACTCGAAGGGCAATGGCAGTGTTTTTACCGCGTACTTTTCAGCAAAACAATGCACTGATGAAATAGGCATTACTCCGATGTACTCAGAGCCTTCGATAACAGGAAGCATCTCTACAACGCCCGCTGCGCGATACACGATTCTACGTTTCTCAAGGTCACTATAGTGCTCAGAGCTTAATAAGCTTTTGCGCGCATGCCACCTAGAGACCACCACATGCTCGAGTGCTAAGAACTGTTCCATATCGATGGTATCGCCAACCGTAGGATGATCACTACTACACACCACCACCAGCTCTTCTGTAGAAATCACCTCGTGCTTAAGCATGGTTCTTCCTTTAGGCGTCATATCAACAATCACGTCGTGTCTTTGCAGCCTTAAATCAGACTCATAGTCTTCGGTAAACAGAGGATGAACCTCTAACGCGATACCTGGTGCGACTTGGCTGATTAACCGCATGACTTTTGGCATCATTTCGTAGCTCGCCGCCGAGACGCAGGCAATGGAAAACACGCGGCCTGAGGTTTTAGGATCGAAGTCTCTTGATGCGGATAAGGTAGAAGTAAAGTTTTTAAGTGCAGCGGCCATTGCAGGATAGATATCAATAGCGAATGTGGTTGGCTCTACGCCTGATGTGGTGCGATGAAACAGTGGCTCATCATAGATATCTCTCAACCTTGCAAGTGCTTTACTCACTGCTGGTTGGCTTATATCCATGCGATTAGCAGCTCTAGATAAGTTCTGCTCTTCATAGATAGCAACAAATATAGGAATTAGATTTAGTTCGGTACTTTTCATACAGTTCCATATTAAAGAAGCAGGTTCCCCATAGTAGAGAACCTGCCGATTATGTTCGATGCGAATAACTAAAGTTTGCTACTTAGTTCTATCTTTTAAGTTTGGCAAGGCTTTAGGGATTTTCAAGCGAGCGGCAATTGAACGAGAATTGCTTGAGTTTGATGTGTCACTGGGCAAGTTACGTAACCCTTTCCATAAACGAGTGAATACGTTTTTATCTTCACATCCTTGTTGAAGGGCTTCGCTATCTTCTAGCCAACGCTTTTGTCCATTTGATTTACCATGTTGCGCTTTATCCAGTTGCACTTTATTCAGTTCTAACTGAGAGGTTTGGTTTCGCAATTGACGGTAGATAAAGGTTCTTAATGCAGCCCAATTACCTTGCTTAACTAAACGACGTAGTACCAGCCAACTCGGTGTTGGGCGGTTTGCGTAGTAACGCTTAACCGAAACAATCAACGCAATGCAGACTAACAACACCAAACCAACACTAATAAACACCGACATGTAGGCCTTGATGAAAGATTGGACTGTGTGTTTGGCTTCAAACACTTCGCCTTTTATCACCACGTTTTCAAGGCGTTGATTTTTGCTGTCCCACCACTGAAATGAAAACTCTGGCAGCGTAAACTCACCACCCTGCTGAATCACATATACAGTCTGTTCAACTCGGCTTGAGCGATAATCACCACGTTCTTGAGTGTCATCCAAACGGTTGGGCTGTGGGTAAGCTTGGAACTGCTTAGTGGACTTATTGGTTAGCACATCTGGCAACAACACAGAAAAGCTGTCTTTTGCCTTAATCGTGATAGTTCGAGTCATAGCATCGCCAACTTTTAGCTCTTCACTTGAGCGTTGCCATTGCTGCTCTATATCTACTTCTGTCGCAGAAAACCAAGGCGTTTTATTATCGAGTAAACCTGAAGGCAACGAAGCTTCAAACTTAATCGGCTGCGTGTAAAGCGTACCGCCCACGTTTGAACCATCAGGAGCAGAAACTTGGATACGAACCGGCACGGTTGGAATGACAAACTCGCCAGAAGTCATCGGATAAAGTGTCACTTCCCATCGTTGACGCGACCATGTAGTGCCATTGACCCGTTCCGTGTAATTAGTCGCGAGTTGGTTACGTTGCTTAGCGATCACGTTAGGGATTTCGATACTGCCGATTCGAGTCCCTCCCGTTAACCAACGCGGCGTCGCCACCTCAATGTTCAGAATTACCTGCTCATTAACGCTCACTTTAGTCTGCGTTATCTTATCGCCTGACTTTGGCTTTTCCCCTACCCAAGCGATAAGCTCAACGTCACCACTTTTTTGGAGGTCGAAGATATCTGTAGCAGAAGCAACAAAAGGAAAAAACCAACTCAATATAAGAATCATCGACAGTAGCCACTTATGGGATCTGAATCGCACTCTCTTTGATTGAATCGCTTCAAGAGCTAAATCATATCGACTCATTGCGTTTGCTCCTGTTTTGACGCTTGTTCGATGGAAGGCGCAGGATCTCTTAACTGAATTTGGAATTTGGATTTCAAGAAGAACTTAGGATCGGCTTCTACTCGCTTTAACCACTTGTCGGCAAGCTCTTGGCTGCCCAAAATCTCATTCGCGTTAAGTGTTTCCTTAAGCATCAATTCCGCTACCGTTTCTTCTTCAGCGCCATCACCCGTTCGCGGCTGATCGTCTTCGAGTTCTAAAGATTCTTCAGGGCCATCTGTGGTTCCAGACTGGCTTTCACTGGTTCGGTTTACCTCTTCGACAATTCCACTAAGCACAGCAAGATTGTTCTCCACATCCGTTCTTAGTTCTGGTGACAGATCCTCTTTCTCACTTAATGATTTCAAGAGGTCTCGTGCGGCAAGGTATTCACGCTGCCTAGCTAACGCACTCGCTGCATTGTACAAACCAAGGTCAGTTTTGGTTTGCAAAAACGCACTGTGAGCGAGCTTAAAATCACGAGCATAGTAATAAGCCGCGCCCTTTCGCATTGGGTCAGTAAAATGTTTGGCAGCTTGAAGATATTCTTTCTGATTCAACAGGCGTTGACCTTGCTGATCGGGCGTTAACCATAAGTCCCACCACCATTGAGCTGTTTTGTCCCAAGTAGTAACCGACTCCACCACAACTGGTTTCTCAGCGGTTAAGTTGACTGTTTTCGCCAAAGTGCTTGGTGAATAGATGCTGCCCGAAATCACTAGACCAACGACACACCACTGCACCAACCATCCTTTTCTGAACCACAACAACATGATAATCGCCATTGGGATAAGCAAGCCATAGCCCATGTCTTTCCAAGGCATTGAAGATTCGCCGTTGAGCTGCATGTTTCTTTCAACCGCTCTGTTCAGTTTTTGGATATCCGAATCATCAACGGTCACCTCAATCACTCGTCCACCCGTCTTACTCGCTAAGTTACGCAGTGAATCTAGGTCGACTGGGTTATCGCTCACCACATTACTGTTTCCTGCGGCTAGAATGAGCAACTGATACGGATTGTCGTTAAAGAAACTCTCGTACGCCCTAATGGTACTTGGGTTTACACCATCTGATACCAACAGTACAGAAGAGCCTAACTCACCAGACAGTTGCTGATTAATCAATGGCAATGCTTCTTGTGCTGACTTACCTGATACCGGCATGATATCGGGTGTAATAGCCGCTAGAAACGGTTCGAATACCTTGCTGTCTTGAGTGACGGGCATCGCGACGTGTGCGCTGCCTGCGTAAACCACTAAGCCCGTATTACCGCCTTTCCGAGCTGACAATAAGTCTCTAATCTTCTGCTTAGATCGTTCCAAGCGACTCGGTGGTAAGTCTTTAGCGAGCATGGATTCACTGTTATCAAGCACAACCAACATCGACGCTTTGTCTTCACCAAAAGGCGAAGCCTCACGTTGCCATGTTGGGCCAGAACAGATAATGATGGCGATAGTTACAATCACCACCAATAGCTTCAATGGCAGCTGCTTACGCCAGCCTGTTTCGCCAATGGTCAATGCATCACGTAAGTGTGCAGGTAGAATGTCTTTCCACGTTGGTTTGGTCTCTTCTCTCCAACGAACCCATAACAGGAAGAACATCGGAATAAAGGCCAACAACCACAAAGGTCGGATAAAATGAAACTGGGTGAAGAACTGTTGTAGAGTGAGAGAATCAGGCATCATCCTCTCCTTTCAATTTTTTAGTTTTAGAAGCCAAAAGCGACCTTCTACGTAAAGTCGCCAGACTAAAGGCAGTCAGATACATCACAACAACAATCGCCATTAAGTAATGGTGCAGCACCTGTTTAGGACGATAAGTGGTACTTTCATATAATTGTGGTTCTAGCTCACCAATCTGAGCATAGGCTTTGGTCAGTTCGTCGCGGTTAAGTGCTTCAAAGGCTTCGCCACCTGACTCTTGAGCGACACGCTTGATGGTTTCCATATCCAGAGCAACCTCTCCAACGGTTTGCGGATCGCCCATCGCAATAACGTGAATTCGAACGCCTTTAGCCTTGGCGACTTTTGCGGCATCGATAGGCTCAACAAAACTTCCTGTATCATTACCGTCTGTTAATACGATCACGACTTTCTCTTTTTCGTTGGTGTCGACGTTTGAATCTTGAACGGCAGCACTTTGCTTTTCACTTTGTTCAAACACCTTGATCGCCAAGCCAATTGCATCGCCCAAGTGCGTACTTTGCCCTGCCATCGCGACATCGGTTTGATTAAGCAGTTCAAGCCATACATCTTGGTCCGCGGTAAATGGCGTTTGTACAAACGCTGCATCACCAAACAAGATCAAACCGAGTCGGTCTCCTTTTCTGGTTTTCGCAAAATCGGCTAACACCTCTTTGGTCGCATCTAAACGAGAGATTTTATCGCCTTGTTTAGAAGTGAAATCTTGCTCCGCCATTGAGCCAGACAAATCGACCACCACCATCACATCACGACCCAATTGTTCGCGAACCTGTGGCTCACCAAGAATGGTTGGTTTCGCTAACGCACACACGACCAATACCCAAGTAATAATGAGCGTGGTTCGTTGCCACCAGCTTGGTGTTAGCTGGCTTGCCCCTTCAGACGGCGCCTCACCAATCGCTTCAACCAGCTCACTGAAAAACGGCACTTTGATCGCCATTTGTTTGGTGCGATAAGCAGGTACGGCGAAATAAACGAGTAAAGGCAAAGGTAGTGCGATAAACCACAGTGGGTGCGCGAATTCAAAGCTGGCAGATAAACTATCAAACATTATCTTGCCCCTCTGGTTTCGCTTGTACATCTGGTTTATGAAGTTTTAGCCACATCATCGCGGTTTGAATTACCTCTAAACGCTGTTCAAAGCTCAAACGCACATTAGGGTCAATTAGGCTTTGCATCCATAATTCCGAAACTTCATCGGCAAAGAACGCATTGCTGTTTTCACTCGTGTTGGCGCTAACAGGCAGATAAGCGTTCAAACGGTTCACATAAGCTTGTCCAAACAGCTTTGCATTACTGCTGTCTAGGTAACGAAGTACCACTTTCAGTACTTTGAAGGTTCGTTCTGTTGAATTTTTGTCTCGTGCATCCAGTACCATGAGCTCTTGAAGCGCTTCTTTGCGATAACGGTTATTCCACCATTTCTGCGCCAAACGATAAGCCAGATAGATAGCGACCAATAACAGAATAACGCCAAGGATCTTCCAGCCGATCGTTTGAGGAGCCCAGCTCACACTGTCAGGAATCGCTACATCGTGCAGTTCGCGGAGGATATAGGTACTTGGAGGAGTATGTTCAACAGCCATTTAACGCCCTCCCACTAGCTTCTGCAGCTGTGATATGTGATTGCCCGACGTGTCTAATTCTATATAAGGGAGGTTTTTCATCGCCATCAATTTAGCAAGGGACTGTTTCTGCAGTGCCGCTTTCTGAGCAAGACTTTCACTCGCGAGGTTTACCTTAGATTGGCTATCCAGATTAAGTTGAAAGCGACCATCACCCACCACCCAGTTTGCGCTTGCAAGATCTTGAGGCAATGACTGTTCTAATGGGTCGGTGACCATAATGGCCAAGATATCGTTGTGTTGCTGTAACTGCTTTAGTCGATCGAGATGTTGTTCTCGGCAGTCTCGCCAGTCACTAATGAATATCAAGGTTGATTGCTTGAGTCTCATTCGCTTGATCAGTTCAATCCACTGGCTAAAACCAACACCCTCGCTGTCACTCACACTCACGTCTAAGCTTTGATTAGCCTTGGTAAGATGCTTTAACTGAGCCAATAAATCAGACTGTGAACGCTGCGCTTTGGTATGAAAGAGCTTTTGATGTGAAGCTAAAACGAAGCCGACACGATCACCATCTTTAAGCACTCGCCATCCACACAGTGCAGCGACTTCGGCAGCCACAACGGATTTCATGGTGTTTTGAGAAGCAAAAAACATCGAACTGCGCTGATCGACACAGATCATCACATTACGGTCTTTCTCTTCGGTATAGCTACGAACATGCGGCTTACCCGTTCGCATGGTGACTTTCCAATCGAGATTACGGATATCATCACCCAATTGGTAATGACGTAATTCTTCGAAGTTCAAACCACGACCACGGAACAAAGAGTTATGTCTGCCCGAAAGTACGCTGCCCGCTTTTAAATGAGGTAATAGTGAAAATGATTCAGCTTGAGCCTGAATTCGCACTAACCTTGAATAGTCACAGTACAGTCGAGGATCAAGGCCTTGCGGTTTAGGAGCTTGTGTTGGCTTCGCCATGACGCCCCCTAGTTATCCGATCTCAACATTATCAAGCAGTTCTTCAACCACTCTTTGATGGTCAACACCATCGGCTAATGCATCGTAAGACAACGAGAATCGGTGGCCTAATACGGTTGGTAACATGGCACGCACATCGTCTAACGTGACGTGGTCATGCCCTTGTAGCCAAGCATAAGCGCGAGCACATTTATCCAACGCGATGGAAGCACGCGGACTTGAACCAATCTCAATCCATTTAGACAAGTTTGATTCTGGGTAACGCTCTGGCTTACGAGTTGCCATCACCAAGGCCACAATGTATTTCTCAACTAAATCAGAAACGGCAATGTCTGGAAGTTGGCGCCGAGCTTCAAGTACCAACTCAGGTTCAATATGTTGTGGCGTGACTAATTCTGAACTGGTCTCGCTACCGAGTTCCTCACTGCGCACAAGTCGAATGATGTCGCGTTCAGCTTCATCTTCTGGATAGTCGACTGTCACTTTCATAATGAAACGGTCCATTTGTGCTTCAGGCAGTGGATACGTACCTTCTTGCTCAACTGGGTTTTGTGTGGCTAGCACCATGAACAAATCTGGCAGGATGTGAGTTTGACCACCCACCGTAATCGTCCCTTCCGCCATCGCTTCAAGCAGAGCAGCCTGTACTTTTGCAGGCGCACGGTTCACTTCATCGGCTAATACAATGCTGTTGAAAATAGGACCCGGTTGGAAATGCAACTGAGGCTTTCCATCAAGCTCTTGATACACCTCCGTGCCCGTCACATCAGATGGCAGCAGGTCTGGCGTAAATTGAATTCGACCAAAACTGGTGTTCAGTAGATTCGCCAGCGATTTTACTGAGCGAGTTTTCGCTGTACCGGGAAGTCCCTCTAAAAGCACATGGCCATTAGTCAATAACCCTATCACCAGAGCCCGAACGACGTGGCTCTGACCGATAACACTTTTCTCTGTTTGTTCAATCAGTTGGTTTATTGCTTGTTGCGCATGGTTCATAGGTCTTCCCTTAATTCAATCTGTCTGCGTACATCCTACTCACAAGCTCCATAACTATTAGTTATAAACGCGATAATTGGTTACAAGCGGAATAAGCAGCAAGCTCGATAGCCAAGCTCACCTCATCGCTTTATTTAAACCTAGCTTTCAATTGGTTTATGGCTTCCGGCGGTGCCACTTTGCTCAATGATGAAATACATTGCTCAAACGCCTTTGGTACGCCCGGTATATGACTGTTTCGCGCCAACACTTCACACTGGGCATACAGGTGCTGTGGGTTGCGGCTAAATTGGTAAGCCTTATGCAGTGATTGACTTGCCGCAAGCACATCCGATTTTTCCAAAGCCAATCCGTACACATACCAATATTGAGGGTCGGTTTGCGCAGTTTCAGCGGCTTGTTTAAGGTAGTCCGTTGCTTGTTCGTAATCTTTCACACGAAGCAGAGACAATCCTGTGCTGTATGGCAAAACACTCGATTTAGGCTGAGCTTCAATACCTTGCTTCAAGGTCGACAACGCTTTTGCCTCGTTACCTTGCGCTCGATACAAATCCGCTAAATTGGCGTAGCTGTTTTCGAAATAAGGCTCAATCTCGATAGCGCCTAGATAAAACTCAATCGCTTTGTCGTGCTGGCCTAAATCTCGGTAAACGTTGCCTAGGTTAGTACGTCCAAATCCTCTGTCGGCATTAAATTGCTGTATTTCAATGTACTCTTCTAATGCAGGCTTGATTTGGTCTTTCTGCAGAGGGTTCATTTCTCCCCAATAACGCACTAATGCGCCTGCGGTTTCTGAACGAATCGACAATACAGGGTCTTTCAGTAGCGGCTCTAGAATTTGCCAACGGTCAGTGAATGGGAAACCAGACGAGCCTTGTACCACACCCAAACGGATCATTTCATCATCATGTTTCACCGCTCTTGCCAGCGAAATAAGCGTATTCTTACCCGTATTACCGCCCAAACGTTCTAAGCTCGATGCACGAATGATATTGCTTAAGCTAGAGTCCTGAGCCGAGTATGCCAACGCATCCTCTGCACCTCTGTGCCCTATCGAGTCAGCATAAAAGGCAACGGCAAAGTGCTGCTGATTACGATACTTAGAATCTGGGAACCACTCACCGATTTGCTTATCTGCCCACTGGTCGGTTTGATCTGCATGACAGCTAGTGCACACGTTCGGCGTTTTAATGTGTTGGCTAATATCAGGACGTGGGATATGCCAACTGTGGTCACGCCTTGGGTCAACCTCCATGTAAGTCGTCTCTGGCATGTGACAAGTCGTGCATTGTGAAGCTTCAGTATTCGCTTCGTGGAATGTGTGCTTTTCAGGCGTGTATTCTGATGCAATATGACATTGGCTACACACGGCTTCTTCCGCAATTTTTAGTTCAGCGGTATGAGGATCGTGGCAGTTAGTACATGTGACGCCTTTTTCAGCCATCACGGATTGAAGGAAAGATCCGTAAACGTAATCTTCATCGTAGATTTGACCATCGTTGTGGTAAAGCTCTGGGGTAATCAAGCTCAAGCGATACTTATCAAAGAAAGACCCGTTAACGTGATCACCCGTTTCATTTAACTGAGTACGACGGCTGTGGCATTGAGCACAGGTTTGAACTTGATTGGTATGGATGATGTCTTTTGGTTGCAGGGTTGAATTACCCTCTTGATAGATCCACTCTTTGACCGACTTCGACAAGTCGCGGTCAAAACCATAATGCGCCGAGACTGGAGCATCCTTTCCACCGTTAGCTTTTGCTAGCTGAGCCTTTTCAACGTGCTCACTCGCAGGGCCATGACACGCTTCACAACCGACATTAATCTCAGACCAAGTAGTGTTGTAGGTATTACTCGCGCTGTCGTAGTTTTTCTCTAGGTTCGTTGAATGGCAATCAGCACACATGAAGTTCCAGTTTTGACCGCTATTGGTCCAGTAGAATTCATCGGTGTTGGTGGTATCAGGATAGAGGTGAAACCAGCGTTGACCGCCTTCGCCCTCAGTGCGAGAATCCCAAGCGAAAGGAATCAACTGTACACGGCCGTCTTCAAATTCAACCATGTATTGTTGTAGTGGTTCAAAGGCAAAGGTATAGCTGATTTTGTAATCTTTAAAGTGGCCGTCTTGCCCTTCAATATTGACCCAGAACTCTTCGCCCTTGCGGAAAAATCGGTTGGGTTTACCGTCATGAGTGAATGTTTGATCGTTGAAATCGCCTAATACAGATTCGTCTGTAGCGTGCTTCATCGCCATATCATGATGAGAGCCCTCCCACGCTGCGACTTCTTCACTATGACAATCAACACATGCTTCCGAACCGACATAGCTGGCTTTAGAACCGATAGGTAAAGCGTCAGAGCTAACGGGTGACGCTACAGAGTTGGCCTTTGAAATATCAGAGTTGATATTAGGATCTTGCTCGTTGGCATAGGCGTTCAGACTGAACAGCGACAACATCAGTGAAGACAAGATTGCGGATAATACTGCGACTCGCTGGTGTTTCAATCCGTTTACCAGTGAGCACAACCATGCAGACATAACATTCCTTGTTTTTATACATCCTCATGCTTAATAAGGTAGACGTAAAAACAACGAATTTACAATTATTTAGGGCGTTGTTGATCAAATCAG
>NZ_JBFRUJ010000072.1:0-7544 GCF_041474575.1 Vibrio sp. 10N.222.51.C5 | reverse complement strand
TATTAGATGTGAAATAATATTAGTGGCTAATCTATAGAGTAATTAACTTATATCTATAAAAATTAACCATATTAAATCGAATTAAAAGGTTACTTCTTATCTCGGAAGCTCATGCTCTCATTGTTAAAAGGAGTGTGATAGGTGCATTGATATTTGATGTCGATGATATCGCTGACGATGAATAGATCCCCCGATGCTAAGAAACCTCGGTTGGTGATATTCATCGCCGCCGCATTTTTTTTGCAGCCGAGCAACTCCGCATCTTCTTTAGAAACATTGATCGCTTGATACGTCGTTAAGTAGCTATCGATCTGAAGGCCTTTCGCTAGCGCATGTTTCTGGATTGAGCTTTCAATGATCTCGGCATTCATCTCTGGGAAGACGCTGACAGGGATCTTGGCTTCTTCAATCTGAACTACTTTGTTGTTAATCAATCGAAGACGTCTAATTTTCCAAATGTAGTCATTGTCGTCTAAAGAAAAAATTTGCTGTTCGTGGTTATCGGGTAGCGCTTTATTCAGTTGGAGCTTTTTATAAGAGATCTCTTCAAAACTGTTTTCAGTAATGGAGTTGTACACCAGTGGTGTACCAATGAGAGAAGTGTTGACGAAGTAACCAGAACCCACCTTAGATTTCACCATGCCAATAGCCTCTAGCTTGGCTAGCGCTTTTCGAATAGTAAATCGAGATAACCCATATATTTCAGAGAGTTCTCTTTCCGCGGGAAGCTTATGATTGATACTGTTTTGACAGATCTTGCTCACAATATCTTGGACAACTAACTCGTACTTTTTCATAGATCAATAACTTTAAAGTGTATTCACTGTGACTAAAGAATAGTGAACTAAATCAGGGATTCAGTACGCTCTGAATGACTCATAATTGTAACATAGAAGGTTAAGTGGGTGATGATAAATAGGGTTAGTTAGGGGTACTAGTGACCACCTTTTGCGCTGACTTGATTACATCTTGTGATTCTAGTCCTCATTTTGTAAAACAAGATTATGAACTTTAACGTGCGGCATTTAATGTCTGTGTTGTTGCTATTTTAAGTGACTAATTCAGGAGTAGGGTATGAGTTCGAATCAAATCAAAATGTCGTATTTGATGTGGGTAATGTGATTGTGCGTTGGTCGCCGCTGGAAATTACTCAACTAACGTTTGGTAACATTGCCGACCCTGAAGCCCGAGCGCTTTCGATTTTCCAAAGTGCGATTTGGTCGGATTTGAACAAAGGGTTCTTAACCGAAAATGAAGCCAAACTTCGCTACCAACAAGAGCTCGATTTATCTTCATTAGAGTGCGACCGCCTGTTTTATTACGTTAAGAAAACGCAGATCTTATTGCATGGTTCTGTCGACCTTATCGAGCGCGTAAAGCGTGCTGGGTATAGTGTGTATGCACTTACCGACAACGTGGTCGAGATTGTTGAACACCTAAAAGCCACCTACGAATTTTGGCCTTTGTTTGATGGCGCAGCCGTATCCGCTGAACTTGGCATGCTTAAACCGCAGCCTGAGATTTACCAAGCGTTGCTTTCAAATAATGGACTGGAGGCTTCAGAAACGGTGTTCATTGATGATATGCCTTACAACGTAGAAGGAGCAAAAGCCGTAGGTATGGCGGGTATTCAGTTTATCGATTCTGCGCAATGTGAGAACGAACTTCGTGCTCTTGGCGTCGAATGTACGTGATCATGTAGCGAAATTCTCAAGCTATCTATTTTAGTCAGGTTTCTCTATGTAGATAATTTAGGTAGGCAAGATAAGTAGAAAAACGACGGATAGAAAAGACTGATAAAAGCTAAAACGAATCGATTAAAAAGAGGCGCTGTTTCATCATGAACATCGCCTCTTTTTCTATTTGTTCTTTTAATGAGCTTTATTTTTCTATTTAACTTTATTGCTCAGTATCCAAGTGTCGAATTAACTTCGCCGGCGTGCCGCCGTACAGGCAATCTGGTGGTACATCACTGTTAACCACTGAGTTCGCTGCGATAACAGAGCGAGCGCCAATCGTAACGCCTTGGTTGATGACTGAGTTTCCACCAATCCACACATCGTCTTCGACTGTGATAGGTAGGCAGAAAGTTTCCCACTTACGGCGGCTGAGATAATCCAGTGAGTGGGAGGCTGTGTAAAACTGGGCACTTGGCCCTATCAATACATTGTTACCAATCTTGATATTCGCGCCATCAAGCATCACCACGTTCATGTTGATAAAGGTGTCGTCACCGATCTCGATGGTTTTGCCAAACTCGCAATGAAAAGGAGGACGGACAACGCTGCTTCCTACTTTACCAAACAGATTAGCCTGAAGACTTGGTAGTTGAGTATCGTCTGAACATTGATTCAAGTCTGATAGCGCCTTGCTGGCGTGAGTGCGCATGTGGTCTACCTCATGGTCTGCGCCATCAAAAATCTCGCCGGACAGCATTTTCTCGAGTTCTGTTTTCATTGTTTGCATCCCATTCGTCAACATCGATATTAGAATACGGATAATTGGACATAAAAAAAGAGAAAAGCCTAAGCCTTTCTCTTCCTGTTTTTCTACTTAGCAATCAAGATTGCTCAAATTAGATTTGCTCAACGAAACCCATTAGGTGCTGTTTCACTTCGTCTGAAGCAAAAGCGCTCTCTACAGAGTACTTGTAGATCTCTGCGTAGTCTTCTTGTGTTAGACCGAACGTTTCACATACACGCTTCACTTCGTTAGTCATGGTTGTGTTCGACACAGTGCGGTTGTCTGTGTTGATCGTTACAACGATGCCGTCTTTCTTGAATTCAGCAATTGGGTGGTCGCTGAATTTGTGAATACATTTAGTTTGCACGTTACTTGTTGGGCAAGTTTCAAGCGCAACCTGCTTCTCTTTAACGATGTTGTACGCGTCTTCGTTACCTTGGATGTGAACACCGTGGCCGATACGTTCAGCATCTAGCAGAGTAACTGCATCGTAAACGTTCTGACCATGCCATTGCTCACCTGCGTGAACCGTCACACGGTAGCCTTGTTCAATAGCGTATTGCGTGTACTCAGGGAATTCAGCGCAGAAGCCCGGCTTTTCACCGCCTGCAATATCAAACGCAACCACGCCTTTACCAAGGTATGGTTTACCAGCGTCGATTACATCTTTGATTGAGTCTTTCGGGAACATACGAAGTACAGACATGATGTAGTTGCCCTTAATGTCGTATTTCTCTTCTGCACGCTTCATGCCTTTAACCGCACTTGCGATGATTGCATCAAGAGACAAGCCCTTGTTTACGTGAAGAATCGGTGCAAAACGAACTTCTAGGTATTTAACGTTCTCTAGTGCTGCGTCTTCGTAAAGCTCAAAAGAGATACGCTCAATCGCTTCTTCCGTTTGCATCACTTGCAGTGGCAGGCTAAAGCAAGCTAGGTACTCATCAAGGTTTTTGCAATCTTCAGGCACTGTTAGAGACTTTACTACCGCTTCACGGTCTTCTGGAAGTTCGATTCCGTACTGTTTCGCCAGATCAATAATGGTGTCTGGACGAACACTTCCGTCTAGGTGGCAGTGCAGATCAATCTTAGGGAGTGCTAGAAAGTTCATGAGTATTCCTTAGGTCTATTATTTTTTGAGTTATTAACTCATAGGTTACATGGGCTTAAATTAACAAGTTTGTGATATGATTTAAAGTGACATAAAGTCATCATTAATCTGAATCTAAGGAATATCATGGTAGATGTTAAAAGCTTACTCAAATGTGATATGAATTTACTGCTGTGTTTACACGTGTTGCTTGAAGAGCGCAGCGTGAGCAAAACGGCAGAGCGATTGTTCCTTAGTCAGTCTGCGGTGAGTAAACAACTCACCAAGCTGCGAACTTTGTTTGATGACCCGCTATTTGAGCGCGAATCTAAAGGTCTGTTTCCAACCCCGAAAGCTACTTCTTTAGCGCCTAAGATTCATCAGATCCTTTTGCAAGTTGAACAGCTAACCGTGCCGGACATTTTTGAGCCGAAAGACAGCGAACGCACTTTTAATATCGATCTTGTTGAAACCGCTTATACCGCGATTTACCCTAAATTTATGCCTAACGCGCTAGCAGATGCGCCGAACATTACGGTAAACAGCACTACTTGGAGCAGCGAAACCTTTAAGCGCTTACTAAAGCGTGAGGTCGATTTCGGGATTGGAATTTTTGAGCTCGATGAAAGGGCTAGCACCCACATTCAAAATATCCCTGCCGAGCTAAACCACGTCGAGTTGCTGCAAGATTACTCTGTGTGCTTGATGCGAAATGATCACCCAGTACTTCAAGAAGAGTGGAATCTGCAAGCCTTCCTTAAATACCGTCATATTCAGTTGGTGACCGGTGGCGTTGGCGACTGGTTGCTACTGGAAATCTTGCAAGCCAAACAGCTTCAAATTAACAAAGCCGCCAACGTGTCGGACATCACCAGCGCAGTAAAGCTGTGCAAACAAAGCGATTTGCTGATGTGTTATCCGTACAACTCGGTTCGTGACTATATTGAGAGTGGCGAACTGGTGATGAAGCCGATTCCTATTGAGTTGGTTCCCGGTGGTTTGTTTTTGCTTTGGCACCGTTACTTTGATTCTGAACCAAGCCACAAATGGCTTCGCGACCTCATAGTCAATAAGACCCAAGAACCTCAGCTGTAAACCGCGAGCTACGATGATCAAAACGGCGAAATAACTTTTTTTAAATTTATTTCGTCTTTTTCGAATGAGCATTGTCTTATTACGGGTGCCAAATGCCCGCCAAGAATGAGATATCTAAATGAATCCAATGCCATCGATTCGTTGGTGTTGATTGATTAGTGCTTAATCCTGATGACAGACAGAAGTAAGGCCAACGTGTATACGCTGGCCTTTTTTATGGTTCTTCGCAGATTAGCGCCAAGTTGGATAAGCGACTCGGCTTGTTGTTACGTTATGCTGGAACCTTAAAACAAGAATCTTGATTGCTGTATTTTGGTACGAAGCACAATTTGTCTGCCGACATTTTTAAGCCGTTTTGCATCTGGATATGTGTTACCGCCCAAATCACGCAGCCATGAGGCAAATTGAATAGCGAGCGAGTTTGAGTGAACAACACGCCGTCATCATAGGCTGGTGTAATGTTCGTCGCTTTGCCTTGCCACGCCTTATGAGTGGTTTGCACATCAATATTTGGAACAATCAATGAGAGCATTTCTGGCTCAACGTCTTTTACGACTTTCAAGCAGATACGACACCCATCGTAGTATTGTTCTATCCAGATTTTATGTGGAATAGCGTGATCATCCCAACCCAGTTGTAAGATATGTTCCATGACTTTGTCCTTGGTATCTAAGAAGGAAAGGCAGTGCTCAACACTGCCTGAATTAGCTCAAATATTATTCGTAACTTAAACCATGTCCGAACGGGTAAAGGGTGTCGGCTTGATCATACCCAGGGTAGTCTGAGTCTTGGTTTTGAATGGCTTGGGCACTGTTCGCTAAAGCAAATGGCAGTTTTCCTTGAGGAGCAAAGTTGCCTGAAAGTACTTCCATTAGGTTGCTGTCCGAGACACCAAATGTGGCGATCACGGCACCGGCTTGCTTAAGATTACTTTGATCGTCTAGCACGAAGGGTTGTCTAAAGTTGATGGACAATACCGTTTTGTCAGCGCCCACTTCGTTCATAACGGCTTTAATGTCGCTTAGGCTTGGTTCAATATGCCAAGATGCAGCTGTAGCCATTTCACTGAACGCAAGAATATCGAGTTCATCTGGGTTCGCGCCACCAAAGATAAGATCAGGATCTGAGCCTTCGTTAGATACGCGAACACGAATAACCGCATAGTCCGTATCGGCTGGTACTGGTGGACGCGTTTCTCCCGCTTCGTAATCTCCGGAAGTCACGGTAAAGTTGTACTTGTCGTCTCCTGCAATGTTTTCGTCCATTCCCATGACATACAGAGCAACAGGATTTTGTGCGGTTGATTCAGCTAGAGGTAAAGTCTTATTGGTATTTTGAAGTAAGACGACAGACTTTTTCTGTGCGTAATCAGCGCGTTCTTGTTACTTCTCGTTGCCTAAAATCTCTTGGGCTTTTTTCTCATCAACGTAAGTGTTTTCGAAAAGGCCAAGCTTGAATTGTTCTTCAAGTAAGCGTGTGACTGATAGGTCGACACGCTCTTCGGTAAGCAGATCTTTTTCCACGAGTTTCACGATGACTTCTTTATCATGGAAACCTGAAAGAACATCGACTCCAGCTTCGACCGCCATGGCAACCTGCTCATCAATCGTTTTGTGTTCCACACCCCATGCACGATCGCCAATAATGCCGGTATCTGAGTTCACGTTACCTGTGTAGCCCAATTCGTCTCTGAGAAGGTCGGTAACAATGCCTTTTGAGAAGGACATACCAACATCGTTTGGCATCCACTTTTGATCTACAGGGATGCCGTAGTAAGGCATGATTGAAGAAGCGCCAGCCTCAATCGCAGTAATAAACGGTTTTAGGTGGTAATCAAAATTGTTCTTTGGATAGACTTGGTTTTTACCGAAGTCATAATGTGGGTCACCACCGTTTTCTTGTGGACCGCCACCAGGGAAGTGTTTGATGGTTAGCGCGATACTGTCTTCGTTGACCTCACCGCCATCCTGCAACCCTTTGATAAGTGAGCGCATAATGTCAGACGCTAAATCTGCATCTTCGGTAAAGGTTTCGTGTACTCGGTACCAACGAGGTTCTGTCGCCAAATCCATCATGTATCCGTACATACTGCGTAGGCCAATTGAAGACCATTCTTCATTCATGATACCTGCAAATTCAGTGATTAAATCCATGTCGCGAGTGGCTGCTAAACCTGCCTCTTTAGGCCAAGCAGAAAAGGCACCTGAAGAAACGTTGATCCCTGCTTTAGCTGATGGATCTATGTGGTTACGAGCATTGGATTTGAATAGAGCGGGGATACCCATTCGCGTCTGTTCACGCAGTTCTTGAACACTATTCATGAACTGGGCAGCTTCTGTTGGGGTTATCTGACAACCTGAACGGCCTGAATCGCAATCAGGCGCATTGGTAGGTGTTTCAACTACGCTGTTACGGAAGATAAAGCGCGTCATTTGGGCATCGCCAATCATGTCTTGTCCTTTACTACTAACGAGCCCACCTTTGGACGAGTTTAAGGTGTCAATGAGCATCATGCCGGCTTTCTCATCTAGCGTCATGCGGCTAACCAAGTCTGCTGCTCGCTCTTCTGGAGATAATCGCCAGTCTTCAAAAGGCTCCAGTGTTCCATTACCGTTAGAATCTCGGAATTGGTAGCCCTCAACGTTCAATACATCATGAACACGAGAGTGAACTTGGGGTTGCTGGAAGTTATTGTCGCTATCAGATGAGTTACATCCTGCAAGAAGCAACGCGATTGCTATAGGTGTCAGGGTAAGACGCTTCATGGTCACGATCCTATTGTTAGTATAATAATAAGTACATGACCAATTTTAATAATTAACGGGTTATTGGTTAACCAAAATAAATCAAACTAAAGATTTGGATCACCATATAAATTTAATTGGTGATTTAATTC
>NZ_JBFRUJ010000071.1:0-38881 GCF_041474575.1 Vibrio sp. 10N.222.51.C5 | reverse complement strand
CCAATTAGGAAACAAAGCCGAAGGAGTGTCGAAGTAAGCTTTTTAAGAATTATGCGTCATTTTGCAATTAAATGCCTAATATCTATCGATAACCCATTGATTATATGTTTTAACTATGATTTAAAGGGCTACATGATAGGAGTATGAAAAGCGGCTAAAAGCCGTATAAAAAGCGTTATGTCACAAGAGGAAATAATAAAGTATGTTGGCTAAAAATCTTATTATCTCAGCAATGGAAGATACTGATACCTTCTTCTATGATGAAGTTGAGCTTACTATGAAGTATGAATTAGATTGTAGTGACCTAGGAATAGCAGCTGTTCGTAGTGATGGCAATCAAGCGCGAATATACTTTTCTAATGATTTATGTAATTTTGAAATTGATAACGTAGAACGGCTTCTGTTCGTTTTATTTATCGTTTCACATGAAATCGCACATTTTATTAGCTTTCACCACATGCATAATGACAAAGAAAAATTAGATAGTGTATCTATTGAATCTCGTGCTGATTTTTTTGGCGCACAAATAGCTTTAACACTGATGACTTTTGGTAAAAGTATCCATGGTTTACTGAAAAAATATAATCTAAATAATGAAATAGAACCTAAAACTATAATCAATGCTATTTTTTCTCTAAATGATCAAGTGCTTGTTAATAATACAAGTTTACGTTACCCGACAAGCCAATATCGAGTGCTCTCAATGTTAGCAGCGTGTATAGCTTTCTTTTCAGTGTACTCAACTGAGAATGAACAAAAGTTTGATATATGGTTCCTTGCAGAGTTAAGCAAAAGTGAAAATCTAGCGAGACTTCCGTTGATTGATGATCATGAAGATACAATAAATACTATTAGTTTGCGTTTAGAAGAGATTCATAAAAAACTTCAGTGGGGAAATCCAGTTAGTGTTGGAGGTATAAAATTTGAATATGCACCATATCTGACAACCAATTACATACTACCCGATGAATTTATCTCTAAACAAAAAAAATATGGTAAAGAGCGATTTTCCCAGCTTTTTAATGAGGCATTCGGTATTAACTTCGAGAAGTGACATACAAGTTGTTCAACAGGGACAAAAAACGCGTGCTATTTTCCGCTTCGCTACAAAGTATGGCACACTAAGTTTTTTAGGCGTTAGGTGAATAAGGAAAGTTCGTGAAAGGTACGGGATATAAAATTCTAAGTAAACTTGAAAAATCGGGTGAGTTAACATTAGCTGAAATAGCCGAGTTAATTCCCAAAACGCATAATGATCATAAGGATTTTTATGTGTTTGCATCTCTTGTTTCTAGTGGGCTGGTCGACGATTTTTATCAAGTGAATGAAAACGGCAGTAAAACTATGCAAAAAGAACAGATTTTGGCTAGGAAGTTCTTCGCCTGTAGCACTGCTACGACTAAAGCTGAGTATGAAAACCTTAGTTGGTCGGCTCCCAGTTCTTCTTTGAAAGACCAACCATTTGCACTGTCGGGCAAAGGAAGTTTGTTGTTGTCAGAGGCTCGCACCAAAAGAAGTGACCGTATTTTTACTCTAATTTCAGGTATGTTGGTAGGAACCTTGGTCGCTTTAATTGGAGCATTTGTTCGCAGTAGCTTTGGGTAATCGCCATACAAGCGTTTAAGGTTTAAAGATACTTTATCTAATCTTAGATAAATGCGTTAGAGTCATTAATCTAACGCATTTATGTCCAATAGTTACTTAGGACAAACCAACATACTACAATAGGAAATTTTTCCGGCTTAGTTATTCGTTACCTTCACTCAATGCAAATTTGATCTCGTCAGAAGAGAACCCCTTTCGACTTAGCATCGCGTAAGCCTTAGAGCGTTCTTTATGATCGTTTAGGTCATAAGACTTCTTCTGCAACTGTTCTAAACACGAAGAATAGAAATCTAGCTGCTCTTCATTAATCAATCGGTCGATGAGCGATGACAGCTCACTTGTGTCGATTTGTCGTTGTCTAAGTTCTTGCTGAATGGCAGTCAGTCCCTTGCCTTTACGAGCGTACTTGAGCACCTCTTTTTCCAAGTCGGCTTTCTCGGCCTTAATTTGAATGTTACTTTTCAGTTGATGCGCTTGTGGGTGCTGGTCAATCGCTACCTTAACTTGTTGATAGCTAAAGCCACGCTTTTGCAGGGTCGCGACTAGCTTTTCACGGCTCATAGTAAAGCTTGAGTAATAGTGGTTGATTCGTTCTATCAGGATGGTTTGTTCATCAATAGACTTTTCGAAGGACACCTTATGAATCGCATCAGAAATCATAGAGTCCGTCAGACCCTTCTTCTTCAGTTTTTCGACAATATATCGAGAACCAAATTCACCAGAAAAAGCTTGTTCCACGAATTGTTCTGCAAACACTTGGTCAGACTTGAGATACCCAAAGCCTTTCAGAGTCCCTAAAGTTTCATCGATCCATTCTTGATTGTCGGTTTTCACTTTGAGCTTCGCAACCAACTCACTTTCCGTCATATCCCTCTGAGTTAAATGCCACATCGCAGAGTTCATAACACTTTCAATTCGCGTCGCTTTTCTTACCGTTGTATTTCTACTATTCGTTTTTTGCTGTGAATCATCCATTCGCTTTCAACTGTCCAGATTGAGCCTACCCCATCATAACTTAATTCTAAGATGGGTGGAGTGACATAAAGAATGAGGCTCAATATAAACGACAGCCAAAAAAAATGGACGCTTATTCAGCGTCCATTTGATATCACATTAAGAATGATGGCTCGAAGCCACACTTAGCTTTTACGTAATCGCTCTTTTCGAAATTGCTTCTCGTACTAGCTCTTTCGCTTAGTTCTCTTCGTGATTGTAAATATGTACATCTCGTTGAGGGAATGGAATCGTGATGCCTTCTTCATCGAAGCGTTTCTTCACGGTTTCCGTCACATCCCAATACACATCCCAGTAGTCATCAGTCTTAACCCAAGGCCTTACGACAAAATCTACAGAAGACGTATTCAAGGTATGAAGCTTGATCATATGCTCTGGTTTTTTCAACACTAGAGGGTGCGCAACAATGATGTCGTTCAATACCGCTTTCGCTTTATCGATATCATCTGAGTAACCAATACCGAAAACCATATCAACACGTCGCACACGCTCTGCCGTGATGTTGTTGATCACGTCACCCCAGATTTTGTTGTTTGGGATCACCAAGCGTTGGTTATCGATAGTTTGAACGGTCGTCGACACTAAGCTCATATCTTTTACCGTGCCTTGCACGCCCGCCACTTTAACCATGTCGCCCACATCATAAGGACGGTAGATCAAGATCATCAAGCCAGAAGCAAAATTAGATAGCGTATCTTGCAATGCGAAACCAATGATCACACCGGCAACACCGAAACCTGTTAGTAGTGGTGCTAGCTCTATCCCTATTTGCGACAGCGCGATAAGCAAACCAATAAACACGACCGCTTTAGATGCGATTGATACAAAGAAGTCCTGCATCAATACACTAAAGTCCATTTTCGAATGCGAAACGCTCTTACGAACGGTTTTGCGTGCGACGTTTGACAGCAAACGAGTCACATACAAAATACCCAAGAACAGAGCCAGTTTGACAATGAATGAAGGGGTATTTTCAAAAGCCCATGAACTGAACGAACGAAGCCAACCATCCAACAACTCAAGCGCAACATCAACATCCAATACATCGGCGTTAATATCTCCCGTCGTTGCCAGCAACACTCGCTTGTAAGAAGTCACGTCGACGCCAAACGGTTCCATTATTGTGATGGTTTCTTCTAAGCTCGCGACCATAACGCTAGTGCGCTCGCTGAAACGTTCAAGCTCCTTTTTAATCGTCGCTTTCTCTTCTTCATTCACAAAAGACAAACGCGCTTCTAGATCTTGTCGCTGTGTGTCTGTGTAAAGAATGGCATTTGTCAGGTATTTAGAACGAGCAATTAACGCCGTTTTAAGTTCACCTTCAGGAACAGCAACATCAACACCACGCTCTTTCGACCAATTTAAGGTCTTAGCAAGCTGCTGATAATAGACATCCATCATTCCGATTCGTTTTTGAATACGCAATTCAAGGCGCTTTTTAGCGTCACCCTCAGCGGAACGGTTTTCTTTACTCATTGAAACGATTTTAATTTCATTCAATGACAGCAATTTTTGCAGTAGTTCAACCTGCTGAGCAAGAGTGACATCCAACCCTTCTTTTTTATCTGACGATAGCTGTGAAAAAATCTCTTCGCGTAGGCCCTGATTCTTACGCCTTAATATATCTTCAAGAAAGGGTTTCTCAGCATCATGCGCCGTTTCTAATGTTGCCAGATCGAGCATTAACTGATCTTGTACTTCTGCGATTTTCTCAACGCTCTGCGCATAACTTCCAAATGCGACAAACGCCAACATTAACAATAGACAACGCCAAACCTTCATCATATTAATTCCTATCACTGTCTAAATTGACCCTATAAATAGTAGTAAAAAGAATATGGATAACAAGCATTTAAACGTATGTTATGTTAAAAATTCGCAAATTATCAGCCTGCTTCTAATATTTGAGAGTTCCAATCCCCTCTTATGACCTGTAGAGTACGCATCCAACAAAGAACAACAGCCAATATCTTCATTCGAGCACAGCACTAAAGCGCCCTAAATACGATGTTGGCTCACAGCAAGAGAGCATAAAAATGAACAACGAACTTGATATTATTGAGTCTCTAGAAGAACTAGAGCAATTCCTAATTTCAGTGGAAGCTGGCGGTTTAGGCCTTGAAGGCGTTGAAGGTGTAGGCATGGCAACCAATAATTCAGATGGTCGTCACTTCGTTGCTGTATTCAATAGCAGCCATAAAGTTCTGCTTGCTCGCTGGATCACCAAAGAGGTGTTTGATAACGGTAAAGACTTGGTACGTAACGGCCCTCGCCGCACTCACTAAGCCTTTCCAATAGCACCAATGATTAAAGCCCAACACGTTCACTGACGATCTGTTGGGCTTTTTTGTATCGCCTGTCCCGTCCTGATAGTTAATAAACCACTCAATACAGAATAATTAGCGATAACTTTCAGTTGTTGTGAACTTTAGCTACAGCTCAATGTCGTATTCGCGTGAATTGGTGTTTATGCGTCTTTTATCGTGTATCTGCCGTTTCCCGCATTTATACATAGTTTCACTTTAACCATTTTATGACTTGTGGCACGAAGAGAACTTATCTAAGCTAACCACAATTCAATGAGCTTGCTTTAACGACTAACAGATTTGATTACTGACTAATTTGCTGAACACATCGCTACTTTTCTTATCCACACAGAACCGCCGACAAAAGCATTCGCTTTGGGCGCTCTTCCTTACCGGACTGGTTATCGTAACTTGTCTGGCGAGCACTCTGGCCGTCAAGAAAGTATCGTTATCTGCATCCGCTAATGGCCAATCAGTCCTAGTTGGCACACAAACTCATACAGAAACCAGTAATCCCCAAACCAACATCGCTTCTTCAGAAAAAATGGCTGCTCTATACGCCAGCGTTTTCGGCTTAGAAGCCTCAAAAATGTTAACGTCCCCCAATTCAAATTCATGCAGCCTAAGTTCGAAAATGCTGACCTTTGCCGCCCCAAAAACCGGCTGGCTGATCCCATTCGTACTTATTATTGCTGTTGCGTTTAACTTACCTCCTCACATCTCGAGATTATCTAGAGACAATCATCGCTCTACTCGACCGACAAAACACCGATTGCATCTAAAGCACTGTATATTTAGAGAGTAAATAACCGGGCTACTACACCCTTTTATTTATTTTTTGGAGATACATTTGTGTACAACACACTACTAACTAAGTCTGTCGATTCATTGGCATTCTCTATGCGTACATGCGCGAAAACCTTAGTCACTGCCCTTTTGGTTATGACGTCATTTACCGCCTTGGCACAGACAACGGGCTGGCTTAGTGTGCCTGAGCATCCGCCTGTTAAAATGCGAATGATGTCGACGGGTGAACAGTCGGATGACGGCTCTAAGATCCAAACCGTGCTCGATGTCGTGCTCGACGGCGACTGGAAAACCTATTGGCGCAGCCCAGGCGAAGGTGGCATTCCGCCAAGCTGGGACTGGTCTGGTTCAACAAACATTGAGTCAGTAGAGTGGCACTGGCCGATACCTAAATACTACGAGCAGCTTGACGTCATGACGTTAGGCTACAAAAAACATGTCAGCTTTCCTGTCACTTTATCCCTGAAAGACAACACGAAGCCTGCGATATTCAGGGCATCGTTTACCTTTCCGTCGTGTACCAATATCTGTGTGTTAACCGATTACGATATCGAACTGCCGATTGACCCACAAACTTTAGCGCTCGATGAAGAAGCGATGTTCTTGTTCAACCAAGGCATGAGCCAATCTCCACGAGAAGCTAATCGCACTTCAGTCAATGGTCTATTTTGGGACAAGAGCAAGCAGCAACTGGTTACTCAGCTGACAAGTAAAAATGGCTGGGATAAGCCGATGGTGTTGATTGACGGGCAAGAAGTGATTGATGACTTCTTCTCTCAACCAAGCGTCCACATCACAGACAATACAATGACGGCCGTATTTGATGTGAGCAACTGGATAGGTGAAGTCGACTTAACGGACCGTAACGTGAGTGTCACCGTTTCAGACACTAATTTCGCCGAAGAGATGACGGCCAAAGTTGGCTCAGAACCGATCGCTTACCAAACAAGCAACAACGGCTTTTTGGCGATGATAGGCTTCGCTTTAATTGGTGGTTTGATCCTCAACATCATGCCATGTGTGTTGCCAGTCTTAGGAATGAAATTAAACAGCATCATTCAAAACCAAGGTGCATCTAATCGTCATATTCGACTCTCATTCTTAGCTTCTGCTTCAGGTGTCATTACATCATTTGCGCTGTTAGCCCTAGGTATGACCACTCTAAAAATGGGTGGTAATGCAATTGGCTGGGGAATCCAGTTCCAAAATATTTGGTTCATCGGGTTCATGCTGATCATCACTTTGCTGTTTTCGATTAACCTGCTTGGGTTATTCGAATTCAGACTACCATCAGGTTTAAACACCTGGATGGCAACCAAAGGCGATGACTCACATTCAGGCCACTTTGTTCAAGGCATGTTTGCAACGCTGTTAGCAACGCCGTGTAGCGCGCCATTCCTAGGAACCGCTGTCGCGTATGCACTTGGAGCAAGCTACCAAGAGTTATGGGCTATCTTCATCACGCTTGGTATCGGTATGAGTGCGCCTTGGTTGATCTTTGCGCTATTCCCAAGCCTAACCAAATTGCTTCCAAAGCCTGGGGCGTGGATGTTCAAAGTTAAGCTGGTATTTGGCTTAATGATGTTCATTACCAGCCTATGGCTAACAAGCCTCCTTAGCCCATTCATTGGTAAATTCCCAACTATCCTGCTGTCGCTATTTATCGTGATTTCAGTATTGATTTGGATTGGCCGTAAGTTGGGTCGCAAGGTGCTTATTCCTATCGTCGCAACCACAACCTTGGTGTTTGGTGCTGCATTGATCGTCGGTAGTGTCACCGCTGATAACTGGGCGACTCCGATTGTTGACGATCTCGCTTGGCAAAAGCTGGATGCGAAGCAAATCCCTCAGGTCGTTGATGAAGGCAAAACGGTGTTTGTTGATGTGACTGCTGATTGGTGTATCACTTGTAAAGCCAACAAGATCGGCGTCATCCTTCAAGACCCTGTCTACAGTCACCTACAGCAAGAAGACATTGTTTTGATGAAAGGTGATTGGACAACACCAAGTGAAAGTGTCACTCAATACTTACAAAGTAATGGGCGATTTGGTGTGCCATTTAATATCGTCTACGGCCCGAGCTATAAAAGCGGTATTCCACTGCCTGTCATTCTCAACAGTGACACTGTCGTTCAAGCCATCGACGCTGCGAGATAACTGATGAAGACTCCCAACAATGAAGATAAATCTAGCACGATTGAAGACGACGCTGTAAAGGGTGAGGCCAAAAAGCCAAGTCGTCTTAAGAAGTGGGGAAAGGAACTGGTTTCAATGATATTGATCGTTGGCGTGGTTTCATTTGCCATGGACTTTTATCACAGCAGAAGCATGCCTCAGGGCGATGCGATTCCAATTGTGGGTCAATCGCTCCAAGGCGAAGATATTGATGTTATCGAGCTAAGCAAAAATGGTAAGCCAGTCATTGTCTATTTTTGGGCGACTTGGTGTGGTGCCTGCAAATTTGTAAGCCCGACGGTTAATAGCTTCAGTGATTCCCATCAGGTGGTTTCGGTCGCTCTATCGTCTGGTCCAGACGAACGTGTCCAGCGCTACTTGGATGCAAAAGAGTATGACTTCCCTGTTATCAATGATCTTTCTGGGTCAATCAGCAGAAGTTGGGGCGTTAATGTCACGCCGAGTATTGTCATCATCAAAGATGGAAAGATTAGCAGTATCGCAACCGGCGTTACATCCCCTATCGGCCTGTGGTTAAGAACCTACTTTGCCTAAATCGCTCACAAAGAAAAACAGAGCAAAGCTAAGTAAATAAACCGACTCAGCCAGTTTAACAAACAATATTAATGTGAGCGCAACCTAATAAGCGCTCACGATTATCACGAATTAGAGAAAAGACAATATGAAAAAGCATCTGATAAGCGCACTGATTTTAGGCTCATTAATGAGTACTAATGCCTTCGCAGAATTAAACAAAGAACAAACTCAACAACTTGAAGAAATTAATCAATTCCTGAAGGAAAACCCATCGACGATCTCTGGATTGCATACCAGTTTAGAGCAGTACGTAGCAGGTCAAGAGCAAGCGAAGAAAGCCCAAGCGGAAAGCCATGATTGGTTATACAACAATGACGCTCACCCGATCCTTGGCAATCCAGATGGTAAATCGGTCATCATTAACTTTACCGACTATAACTGCCCTTACTGTAAGCGCTTGGAAAAAGGCTTGGTTCAATTAGCCTCTGAAAACAGCGACATTAAAGTGATCAACGTGTACTTATCGTTTAAGCAGCAACAGGTTTCGGGGCTAGACACCAACGCGGCGCTATACGCGATGAAAGTATGGAAAGATAACCCAGAAGCATTCCCTGAAGTTGATAGATTGCTGATGGCGAAAAGCGGTATTCACTCGAAAAGCTCACTAGAAGCCGTTGCCAAGAAGACGGGAACAGAGGCGGAACTAAAAACAACTCAAGAACAAAACCAGGTTCTAACCACTAACCATCAAACGTTCAGTGCACTCGGCTTAACGGGCACTCCAACCATGATGATGAACGGAAATGTTTTACCAGGATATGTGCCTTATGACCGATTAAAAGAGATCGTGGACGACGCTTTTTAATCGACTGTAGATAGAGATAAAAATTCGAAAGAGAAGTGAATAAAAAGCCGACCTGCGTAACTCACAGTCGGCTTTTGATGAGCTTAAGGTAATGTTTTCAATATTATTTTTGAAACAGAAAAGCAGTCGAAGTGTCACTATCTTGCAATGGATTCTTAATCTAGCCTCGCTACTCTAAAAGCAGTTCTCTCGATGAGTCAAAGACGTGCTTACTCTAGACAACTGTCCTTTGACCGAGCCTAGCTCGGTCTTTTTTTACGTGTTTTAGATAACAACACAGTGCATTAACACGGAAACGTCAAACCGACTGAGCCTTAACTTAGCAAACGACAAACAAGCGCACCCGGCTCCCTTAACGCATCCACGTTATAGCTAAGGACACGTCCGGCAGACGGCGCGTGATAACGGCGACACTCATTACCAAAAGCGTCATATTGAATAGCCAACAGATCATCTTGCTCTACGCTCTGCAGAAGCTCAACCTGCGGCAATACGAAACCACCAATATCAGCGCGGATAGAAACCACATCATTACCCTCTATCCAATCCATACTCGGCAGCTGCATTTTCTCGGGATGATTTATTTCAACCTCGAATATTTCATAATAAGACAGCATGTTAAAAACACCGTCTACCGCTCGTTGAATCATGTCAGGCTGAGTAAATTTCCCCATCCCAACTTCCACCGTGATGCTCGGAATTCCACTTCGATTCCAAACCGTTTCCAAAATACCTGGGTCACCAGGGTCATTCAGAACACAATCGGGCTGCATCAGCCTCGCCATCTCCAAACATTGTTCTATGCGGTAATCAGCAAACACATAAAGTGGATAAACTGCGCCACGAGTTTGAGTGTGGAGGTCAACGGCGAAGGTGGCATTATGCTTAAGCAAACGCTCCCACAAAGACGCAACAAAGCGCTCCGCAGCCAAGCCATTCGCGTCACCCGGAAAGAGTCGATTAAGATTAGCAGGGCAAGAACCCGGATCCGAAGAGATGAAATCACGGCTATGGTTCAGCAAGCCAGACAGATTCACAGTAGGTACAATCGTTACCGTGCCTTTGAGCGTTTTACCGACTAAGTCCCTGATAATTTGCTGTGCAGCCAACACTCCGTTTAGCTCATCACCGTGAATACCGGCGGTGATCATCAAACTAGGACCTTCTTGACTGCCTTTGAAAACAGAAACCGGCATGTTCTTAGGTTGCCCTAGCCCATCACTGGTGACTTGAAACCAAAACTGGTGCTCTCCAACGGGTAGGTCTTCAACATTCAAGGAGCCAATAACCTGCCTACCTTGTAAAACATCGCCTAAGTACTCTGTTTTCATCCAACGTCTCCATATTGTTGAGCAGAATCTATTCTCTTCTAAGTTTTTGCATCATAGAGGATATCCTTACCAGTACAAGCAGTTAATCAGATTAACAAGCTCTCAGCGCAGCCAAAATTCACCACCATCGACATACGTGATTGCAAGGTAAAACTTGCCAATGTGACCTTTGAAATACACGCAACTTGTATAACTATTCATAGAACACTCAGTCGAATGAAATAAAAATGCAATAAAATCAACACTTAAAAAAGTTCCCCATTCACGAAAATGTAATTTTATGGAAATGAAAGCTTAATTTATCTGCTCTAAATTAGCTTCATATCGAAACGGAGAGCACATTGCTCACGGATTTTAAAATACAAGGTAAGTGATTATGAAAAAGGCAGTTCTAGCTTCTGCAGTGGTAGCGGCACTAGTTTCAGGTTCATCTCTAGCAGCAACAGTTTACAGCTCTGATGGCACAGAACTTAAAATTGGCGGTCGTGCGGAATTCCGTGGTGATTTCATTGGTTCAGGCGGTAAAGAAATCGACGGAACAATGAAAAATAAAAGCCGTGTACGTTTAAATGTTGGCGGTACTACAGAAATCACTAGCGACCTATCTGGTTTTGGTTTCTACGAAGCAGAACAAGGCGTAAATTCTTCAGCTGACAATGATGAAACTGACAACTTTAAGCAACGTTACATGTATGCAGGTTTTGAAGGTAACTTCGGCGCAGTATCAGTAGGTCGTCAAGATACAGCTGCAGCTCAAATCTCAGAAATGTCGGATGTTACTATCTACTCTGGTGACCAAAAAGCATTCATCAATGCAGGTGACGAGCAAATCAATAACACGTTTGTATACGCTTACGACGCAGACGCACTTTCTCTTAAAGCAAGTTTGATTGCTGGTGAAGACAAAGATACTGACGGTTACGGTATCTCTGGTATTTACACACTACCAATGGGCTTAGGTTTTGGTCTTGGTTACTCAGGTAACGACAACGGTACTGGTAATGGTTCAGCAACGGCTGTAATCGCTGGTATTAATTACAAAATGGATGCTCTATATCTAGGTGCAACCTACACAATGGGTGACCTAGACGACAAAGCAAAAACTGAGTTCTCTGGTGTAGAAGTTGCGGCTAAGTACAAACTAACAGATCAGTTTGAATTGGCTGCTTTGTACCAAAAACAAGAAAAAGACGCGACACAGAACTTAACTGTAGACACAGCTGACTTCTTTGAGCTGACTGGTACTTACAAGTTCAACAAATCTATCCGTACATACGTTGCTTACCAATTAAACAATCTAGACGACGTAAAAGTTGCAGGTTTAGAAACACAAAGTGAAGACTCTCTTCGCCTAGGTGTACGTTACGACTTCTAATCTAAATCGACTTTAGATACAGACTAAAAAGGTTGGGCAATGGCTCAACCTTTTTTCATATTCAAATATTCTGACTGACTTCATCAATGCTTTTTCTGGTTAAGTGGTGCTAAATCCGTATCATAGGTGAACCACATCAAATAATTAGAAGCATCATGTCACAACACCATCCGATCCAAGGCGCTAGCTGGATGCTAACCGCAGGCCTAGCCTTTGCCGTTATTAACAGCCTAACTCAAATTGCTAGCATTCATTTCGGACTGACTTCTACCACCGTTGCCGTCATTCAATACGCCATCGCGTTATTCGCTATTCTTCCTTACCTAAAAACGCTGGGTATTCGCCGCGCGCTAAAAACCGACAACCTCAAATTGCACGTATTCCGTGTCTTCTTGTCTGTTATTGGTATTCAACTTTGGATATGGGCACTGGCTTACCCAGTACCAATTTGGCAAGGCATTGCCCTTCTCATGACATCGCCATTGTTTGCAACCATTGGTTCAGGGCTTTTCTTAAAAGAGAAAGTTGGGGCTGCTCGCTGGGGCGCGACCTTAGCAGGCTTCGTGGGTGCGATGGTGATTCTAGAGCCGTGGGCTGAAGATTTTAACTGGGCAACGTTATTACCAGTCGGTGCCGCTTTCTTCTGGGCATGCTACTCACTGATGGTGAAAAAGCTCTCTTCACAAGACAGCCCTTCAACCATGGTGGTTTACCTGCTGCTATTAATCACACCATTTAACATCCTGCTTGCCGCGCCAGATTGGCAGACGCCAAGCGGCGGTACAATTTGGGCTATCTTGATTGTTATCGGTGTTATGACGGCACTCGCTCAATGGGCGATAGTAAAAGCCTACTCGGTCGCTGATGCTTCGTTTGTGCAACCTTTTGACCACGCCAAATTACCGCTAAATGTTTTAGCAGGTTGGATTGTATTTAGTTGGGTTCCACCGGGTCGTTTATGGCTAGGGGCTGCTATTATTATTGCGTCAGTTGCATTTATAACGCACTGGGAAACTAAAAAACCTTCAAAAGTGAAGAAAGTTTAAGGTTGGTGAAATAAATAGTTCGACAGTCCGTTCTATATGGATAAGAGAATTCAAACGAGGCCGTAACCATGAAGAAACCAGTCAAGATTACACTATACCGTTGGGCAGGCAGCTGGGGTCCATTTAAAGTTAACATCCCATGTGGAGAATGTACCCTTACCAAAGACATTCTGAAGGATACTTTTGAGAATGAGTTGGCCGATGTCGATGTCGAACTGGAAGTGAAAGATTGGTTGTCTCACTGGTGGGAGCCGCTAAAACTAGGCTCTTGGCATGCTCCAATCCTTGTTGTTGAAGGCAAAGTGGTCAGCCAAGGTGAAGCGCTGAATCGCGGTGTGTTAATCCAATCGGTGATCAAAGAGTGGACCAAACGAGACAGCCTAAAAGGCAACATCGTTTATGGTAAGGCGACCTGCCCATTCTGTGTTAAAGCGAAGAAAATGCTGGATGAAGCGGGTGTTGAATACCAATACCACGATGTCGTAAAAGACAGCGCCGCTTTGTACCGTATGATTCCAGAGGTAAAAGCACACATTGGTGAGAAAACACCGGTCACCGTCCCGCAGATCTGGCTTGATGGTAAGTACATCGGTGGTGCCGATAACTTAGAAGCGTGGATGAAAGAGAATGGCTTAGATAGCATCCCTAATAATGTGGTCGACTTATCCAATCAATCTGCTGGCTGAGTTCATTAAAAGCCATTAGTCAGAAGCTTAATTGGTATTTTTTGTGTCCATCCACAACAAAACAAAGCGATAACTTTCACCAATCGCTAAAACGAAAAAGGCCTTAAACTTCATCGAGTTTAAGGCCTTTTAAAATTCCGTTTTTGAAAATGCTTATTTAGCCATTTTCTTCATCATTCGCTTAAAGAACGATGGTTTCTTTGGCTTTGAAGTGCCGTACAATGCTTCGTGCATCATGTTTTTTGCTGCCATTTGACCAAGGTATGCGTGGCCTAGTTCGTAATTCATGCTTATCTCCGCACATAATCAACTTTCTTTAGCGCGGATTCTACACTTAAAACGCCCAAAAACAAGATCTAAATCACACTTTAATGCAATATTAAGCATTCATTTGCAATTAGCCTAATTTTGTCTCTGTGCTAATCAGCATTGTTTTTGTATATCAATGAGTTAACCTAAATTCTGGTTTGAGCTTAATGCTCCATTCCTAATAACAACCCAAGACATTGATTTAGACACTGATAAAAAAAGCAGCTCAATAGAGCTGCTTTCTAAAATGCTTTACTGAGAAACCTAGCTGCGCTTTGGCTGTCTGTAAGTTTTACCGGCAATTTGGTATGTGTCTTTTTGCTTCAATTCAAACATCGTTTCAAAGAACCAAGCTGCAAATTTGATTAAGTCATCGCCTTCATTCATAACATGTTCGATGTACTCTTGCTCTTCGCCTTGTTCATTTTCTTGAAGCGTCACGTGGTAAATACGCTTTTCGCCTTCCACTTCAGCAAGTGCAAATTGACCAGTCAGTGATGCAGCAGCCTCAGCGACTTCTGTATCCTCATTGGATTTCAATAGCTCAAGCGCTTGAGGCAGGCCATCTAGTGCGCAGATAGCTTTTACCAGTACTTCAAATTCATTTTGCTGCATTTTGTTCTTACCTATTCAATGGACCGAAGCATTGTAGAAAACCATCAGCACAAATACAACGTATTAACGATGGTGCGTTAAACGATAGTGAATTTAGTGTTTAGCTATATTCCACTTCAACAGTATCGCCTTTGTTGTTCATTTTGGTTGAAGACCAAAGCACTCCGCCCATGGCTGCGCCAATAATGAGGTAGAACACGCCTAACTGTAGATGAGTCGTGACCCAACTCTCTACTAGATACCCACCCAATAAACCCGCTAAACACATCTGAATAGAGCCCGACAATGCCGATACTGCGCCCGCTTGCTTCTTATGAGGTTCTAATAACATGCTGATTGATAATGGGAACGAAATGCCTTGTGCTATCGCCAACCAAGTAAACGCCCAAACCAAGTTAAAGATGGATAACTCATGAGTAAGAAGCCAAGTTCCCGAAGCCAAAATAATCAAAATCGCAAGGCTCATCAATTGCGGAGTGCTAAACCTACGATTGAGCAAGTTCAAAGCCACGCTACCGATCAGTAAGCCTGCCGAAGGGACAATCATCAATGAACCATACTCAGCGGCGGTCAGCCCCAATTGCTCTTGCATTAAGAATGGGAATAAAGATAACGATACCAAACTCGCCATATAACTCATCCAGTTATAACTGGCGCTGCTTATCACTTGGCGATTCGTTAACAAGCGTCCGTAGTTCTTTACCACTTGGCTGATTTCAAAACGGCTCTTCCCATATGGCAGAGTTTCATGCAACACGAAGTAACCCAGTGTGAATATCGCCAGTAAATACAATAGAACGAAAAGGAACACCGCCTGCCAACCAAGGTGGAATGAAATCCAGCCACCAAATACAGGCGCGATGATCGGCATAATCGACGCGGTAATCGAGATATAAGACAACGCTTTGGTAAGCTGTGAACCATCATAGCTGTCACGAAGCACACTTCGCCCAAGAACCGAGGCACTGCCCGCCCCTAAACCTTGCAGCAAGCGACCAACTTCTAGCGCCGTCATATTGTCAGAAAACACAACACAAACGACTGTACCAATCAAATAAACACCCTGACCTAACAAGAAGATAGGTCTTCTTCCCACCGCATCGGACATCGGTCCGTAAAATAGCTGAGACAAGCCAAAACCCACCAGAAACAGCGTGACGAGCAGCTGTACATCTACTTGAGTAGCACTTAAGTCAGAAGCAATTAACGGCAATGCTGGCAAGTAGATGCTCACACCCACCTGCCCCGTAGCAATAATCATCATTGCTAAGAGTAACGGCGTTTTTTTAAAGGTCGATTGGCTCAAAAAATTCCCTATTCGTTTGATATTTGTTCATTAGATGAGTTTACATTCAAAACCAATAATTGATAATTAGCTAAATTGGAATTTTATTAAGTCCTAACAGGAAATAATATGGATTGGATTCTTAACGTAAAAAGCTATGTCAGAGTAGTGGAAGAAGGTAGCTTCAATGGTGCTGCTCGAAAACTTAACACCACCAGCTCGGCGATCAGCAAAAGAGTGAACTGGCTAGAAGAGCGCATAGGCACCCAACTGTTAAAGCGCACCACGCGATCAATTAGCCAAACCGAAGCAGGTGCGCTCTTTTACCTGCGAGCCAAGGATCAGCTCGACAATTGGCAGTCCATTATTGATGAGACTCGCTCGGTTAACCAAACCCCAGCAGGCCTATTAAAGATTGGCGCTACGATTGCGGTTGGCTCTAAGTTTCTGGTGCAATACATGGACGACTTCTTAGAAAAGTACCCTGATATTAAGGTACAACTCATCACCACTACGCCCGGTCAATTACCCGAGCTTGGCTTGGACTTGGTAATCAGTCGTGAACTAGAACAACTCAACTCATTAAGCTTCAAGAAAACACCGCTGTTTGAACACAGAGCCAGCTTCTATGCAGCACCAAGCTATCTTGCCAAACACGGCTACCCCACTTGCGAGCAAGATTTGGAGCAACACAATTCGTTAATTTGGGGAGAGCGTCCGACCCGTGAAGTAGCACTCACCAAAGGGCAGCGAATAACGTTAAACGGTAACTTTGCGACCACCAATCCAGAGGCTTTGTTTCATGCTGCGAAGCGAGGAATGGGCGTACTGTTAACCATCAAAGCGATGATCAAAGAGGATCTAAAGCAAGGGACATTAGTTCCAGTATTGCCAAATATTACCGCCGACGAAGTGATGGTTTACGCGTACTACCCTAAGCTTGATTACTCGCACACGCGAACCAAGCTCTTTTTGGACCATCTGAAAGACAGGCTAGACAAAGAGCGTAGCACGCAAGCTCTGTGAAATAAGTCACGTTTTAATTTGAAAAGTTATACAACACGGTCAATAATAAACTTGACGCATATAGATTATACAAGTTCGCACATATACAAGATAATACGTATACCGCTTACACAGTGAATCTGGTTAACTAGGGGTGGTGGCTATGACTCAACATACGCACAATAGCATGATAGACACAGAGCGCATTGGCCGTTTGCTGAAATTGGAAGGTATCGACCTTTTAGAGTCAGCTGTGCTTACTTTACATCAGACCTTTGATACTCAATACACCAGCATCATTGAGAAGAAGTACTTCCCTGACCAAACCGTTCCTTTGGTGATCGCCCATTCTGATCATGTATTGCATGACAAAATCAATGCGCGCCATGGTCACATCTACCAACAAGCCGTCAACCAAAGACACCCAGATTGCTCGTTTGCTCAGTACGTCGTCCAGTCATTGCCAACATCGGCATTTAGGCAGGAAATCACCTCACAAAACTCCATCGCGATCCCGACTCAAACTCAAAGTGGCGAAGTGATGGGCGTGCTGTTTTCAACGTTCACCTCGCCTCTTAGCCCTGATCAGCAACAAGACGTGGTAAAGCACCATCAATTGTTCGCCGACATCATCATCCATACCTTGCGTGAAATGTGGTTTAACGATCGTTCCGAACAACTTGTAAATCAGCTTAGTTATGAGGTGTCACACGACAGCCTAACCGGGTTACTCAACCGAAGCTGTTTATCAGATACCTTAGAGTCGATTACTCAACAGAGCGTCACTCCGTTTACATTGGCTTTACTCGATATCAATAGCTTCAAAGCCATTAATGATATGCACGGTAATTATATTGGCGACAAGGTGCTGCAGTTTGTCGCAGAAATATTGCGCCGAACTTTACCTGAAAGCAACCTGACTTTCCGGACTGCTGGCAACGAGTTCGCCTTCATCACCTACCATTCTGATCCGATAGCCGTGTGCGAACAAATACTGGCCAAAATTAAGCAGGGCTACAGTAGCGTTGATATCAAGATAGATTTCGACGTCAGCATCGGTATTGCCAGTTCGGATGGAGACAACAAAGACGTTGAGCAAATCATCTTCAATACCAGCTTGGCGCTTAAAGAGTGTAAACACAGCCAAGATACTCATATTCAATGTTATGACACTCACTTAAGAGTTCGTTACCAAAGAAAAACCGAGCTAGTCGCAGCGCTACGAAGTGAGCTGGAAAACCCAATTTCACAAAGCTATATCCCCGACAGCAATGGAATGTACGTAGTGGTACAGCCGATTGTGGGTCAAGGTGAAACGCAATGGGAATATTTCGAGGTACTGACTCGCTGGAAAACCGCCAGACATGGAGACATCTCACCCGTAGAGTTTATTCAAGTGGCAGAAGAGTCAGGGCTGATTGTCGAATTAGGTGAACGCATTATTGAATTGGTGTGCCGCGCTAAAACCACACTAGAGCAAGGTTTGGGCTACAAGGTTAAACTTGGAATCAACTGCTCTGCGCACGAGCTTACTGATTCGAAACGTTATATATCCTACCTGACTCGAACCATTGAACAGCACCATTTTAAGGCGAATGAGTTTGTTATCGAGTTAACCGAAACCGTTCTGTTATCGCCAACACAAGAGACAAAATCCGCGCTTAACTTTCTGAGAGGACAAGGCTTCACGATTGCACTCGACGACTTTGGTACAGGCTACTCCAGTTTGAACTACATCCACAGCTACCCTATCGATTGCATTAAAATTGATGCGACCTTTATTCGAGACTTGTTAACTAGTTCGACCTCAGAGAGCGTAGTATGGCTGATTGTTCAACTGGCCCATAGACTCGATGTATCTTTGGTTGCGGAAGGTGTTGAGAAGCGTGAGCAATTAGAAAAGCTGCACGCGATGGGATGTGACAAGATCCAAGGTTACCTCTACTCACCTCCAATGCGGCCTGAAGCTATCGTTAGCTATGTCGCGCACTTAGAGCCTTTAGTTTAAACCCTTACCGAACCTTCTATTGAGAACTAAAAAGCCGCAAGAGCATCACTTAACACTGACTGTGCTTTGTGATGCTCTTGCGGCTATAAAACAGTTTAATGGCTAGCTACTTACTAGCATTATTAACCATTGCTAGATTGCGCGTTTCTAACGCTGCCTTCAATAGCTTGTCGGCTTCATCTCTCGCGGCTGTGAATGTCGCTTTTTCCTTTTTAGGCACAGAATCGGCCATTGGGATATTCGCTTTCATCGCATCAACAGGGCGACCACGTTCGATCAGTTCATAGTGCAAGTGAGCACCTGTCACTCGACCCGTTTTACCCGATAGGCCAATACGTTGACCACGAGATACCGTTTGTCCTTTACGAACAAGGATCTTGCTTAAGTGCAAGTAGCGCGTTTTGTAAGTGCTGCCGTGCTGAATGACCACGTAGTTACCCGCATATGGGTGCTTACGCGTCATAATCACTTTGCCATCACCCGTTGCTTGAACCGGCGTACCAACTGGCGTCGCGAAATCTGTACCGTTGTGCGGTGAAATGCGGCCAGTCACAGGGTGTAAGCGCTTAGGGTTAAACTGAGAACTTTGGCGCCAGCTACTGCTCACTGGGTAACGTTGGAAAGCACGTTGTAAGCTATCGCCATTAGCATCGTAATATTGTCCGTCAGTGTGTAAGTATGCTGACACAACGCGGTTACGATTCATGATCTTAATTGCTTCAATTTCACGTTTTCCGGTTGCAACACCATCAACATATTGCGCTTTTTGAAGCACTTCAAACTGATCGCCAGCACGTAGGTCTCGGCTAAAGTTCAGCTTATCTTTAAGAAGAGTCACAATATGGTCAATCTCAAGACTGCTCAGGCCAACCTTGTTCGCCGACATAGAGAAGCTGCCTTGAATATCACCCACTAAAGGTTTTTGCTTCCACTCGCCCGGAATAGAGATATCTTCAAACTCGTATGTACCATCTTCAAGCAGTCGGTAAACCACTTTATCTGCAACACTAAATTGAAGTTCCATTTTGGAAAGGTCGCCCGTCGCTTCATCACGCCAAAAACGCAATGTGTTACCTGGGCGAAGCGTGTCTAACGCAAGGAAGTTTAAATCGGTTTCCATCACGCTCATCATCGATTTGTAAGAAAATCCAAGCTGAGTGAAGATGCTACTCAAATTATCGCCCGTTTGAATTTGATACTCAAATGTCGGCGGCTCAATAACGGTAACAGAAGATGGTGACAGAATTGACTCAATAACGGTTGAGTCGGGCAAATCAAGATCGATCGTTTTCGTCAGATCCGATTGTGACGATTGCAAAGCAACACCAATCGCAGCAATAAGTGGCAGTCCCAAAATAGCTACTTTTTTTACAGGTGAAAGCTCAGCAAACGGAGAGGGAAATATTTTTGAATACACGGTAAACAGGTCTTTCTACGATATAAAGGCATAGGATATGCTTTTCAAACGCATAAATCATCAATGCATTGTCATAATATGATGTGAATCTTCCCAACTTAGCCTAAGTCATTGAGTTGCCGTAGATGAAGAGCCACTAGATAAGAAATAAAATTAACCGCTAAATTTAAAAATAAAAAAGCAGAAACGGCTAGTTTCTGCTTTCTATTGGTTGACGTTATCCCGTTTCGAATAATTAATAAACGAAGCGAATTAGTCGCTGATTTTAAGACAAAGACTATGCGTTAACCGTCGACACTAAGCAGTTGTCTTCACCAAACTCATTTGGGATGTAACGGTCAGCATTCGCATCGTTCACCCATTGTTGGTCATCAACTAGGTAGCGGAATTGAAACTCGCCATCTTTAGGTAGACGAGTTTTAAACTTGTAAACCTTCCCTTTGGCCAGTTTTTTCATTGGGGTGGCTTTCCAATCAAGAAAGTCAGCAACGATGGATACAGAGTTCGCTTCCTGAGCTTCTAGCTCGAAGGTCACTTCAACTTCATCTTTCGTCTTAAAAAAACGTTTATTAATCATTCGCAAGCTCCATTTGTAAAAATAGGCAGACACCAAGCATAAGGAGTGTCTAAATTTCATTCATCTAATTAAGATAATATGTAATTTAGCTCACATAAACAACAGATCCTTGCATTAACGAAAACGTTATTGCTTACCAATTGATTGCGTATCAAAAGAAAAGCTCATTAACACCTTTTCAGAAGGGGATTCTGCAAATGATTGTTCCGCAGAATGCTGAGTAAAGCCGATAAAACCTTCCCCTGTTTGTTTGCTATCGGATTGTAAATCTTGCTGCTGAGCGACCTCTAAAGTCTGAATTTGCACTCTATCGCCTAGAAAAAGCTGGTCGACTAGCACGACACGGCTTCGCTGCTGGTCATGTTTAAACAAGCCAAGATAATAGAACACGCCACTGCCTTGGTTAGATACCCACATAGGTGCGACAAAGAAACTCGCCTTGCCCAACGTGACGGCTGAAAGGTTGTTGGTGTCTACCGTTACCACACCGCGCTCAACACCTGAGTCATAGCGTCCAAACGCGATGGCTCTAGGCTCATCAACTTCATTGATAAAAGCGTAGGCGTTAGTCTCAGGAACTTTAATTGTCCATGGATTGGTCGTCTTCAAATCAAAAACGGTTTCTACGACCGGGTCATAACTCACTTGAGAAGAAGGAAACTTCGCCAAGATCTCTTCATCACTTAAGCTAAAGCGATAAATACCCGCTACTATCACCACAACCAGCATGACAATTGGAATCAGTAGAATCAGAGGGATAGGTAAGATTTTCTTTTTCATGGGCAATTATATTCTTTTGTTTTCATCCAGTTGTGCAGACCATAAAGGGCTTTAGTATAATTATCAATACAGGGTTAACCAGAAGTGGAGCATGGATGGATATCAATCATATTAAAGATAGAAATATCAGAAGTTGCGAATGCCGCTGTGGAGCAGTCAACCTAGTATGCCGAGGTGAACCTCAACGTACATCTGTCTGCCATTGCTATGAGTGTCAGAAACGCACCGGAAGTGTGTTCGGCATTCAGGCTCGGTTCCCAATAGAACAAGTTACACTCAGCGGTGAAGTGACCTCTTTTTCACGCATCAGCGATACGGGTAATGAAGTCACCTATCAGTTTTGTCCCAAGTGTGGCACCACCATGCTTTTGCAGTCGGTTGCCGCCGCTGATTTTTATATCGTCCCGCTCGGATTATTTAAAGAGCAAGACTTCCCACTGCCGAGCTTTTCGGTTTATGAAGAACGCAAACACGGTTGGGTTAAGTTCGACCACCAAATGAGCCATTACAACTAGTTCGTCATTGAGCGTTATCTTTATCTCGTTATTGACCGTTATCTTTATATAGCAACAGTATTAAAACAAACTGCAATACTGTTGCCTAAGATCAAATATCACCGCTTCACAGCGCTAGCGTATCTTTTGTCTAGCGTTATAATCTTGCTCCTCTATTTAACCCAGGGTGAACCACATGATTTCTAAGTTACCTCGCTGGGTTGAATACGGCGCCCTTTTGTTAGCTGGTCTTGCTGGCAGTGTTAATGCTATCGGCTTACTTGGCTTCCAACATCAAGCTATCTCCCATATCTCCGGCACCATGTCTTTGCTAGGCAGTAGCCTGCTTACACCGACCTCGGCTTCTGTTCACCTCCTATTGGTGATCATGAGCTTCATGTTAGGTGCGGCGTTCAGCGGGTTCTTTATTGAAAACCAAGCGTTGAAGTTAGGACGCCGTTACGGTGTTGCACTATGTATTGAGGGTGGATTGCTGTTTTTGGCGCTGTGGACACTGTTGCAAGGCTATACTTCAGGTCAGTATTTCGCTTCAGCCGCGTGTGGTTTGCAGAACGCGATGATCACCACTTACAGCGGGGCAATCATTCGAACAACACACATGAGCGGGATCATTACCGATCTTGGGATCATGATTGGCGCTCGCTTAAAGGGGATGCCTTTTGACCGCCGTAAAGCCAAACTGCTAATTTTCATTGTGGTTGGCTTCCTGTTTGGCGGCTTAATTGGCGCTTGTCTGTTCCAACGCTTCGAAATCTTGGCATTGGCTTTCCCTGCCTCTTTTGCTTTCATTATTGCGTTTAGCTACTGGTTATACTTGACCTATCGAACTGAAACCCCAGTCAATTTATAAATATCTGGCAATATAACCTCAAACTACGTAACATCCGCAACACTTTACTCTAAACTCTTAATACGTTGCAGAATAACCAGTATGAATATTTAGCGATATTTGATGAATAGTATTGCAAGCGATATTAATACTGGGTAATCTTGCACCCAATGAGAAAATACGGACGTTTAGTGAATAAAAATGCCAAGGATGTGGCTTTTTTACGTGTAGAAATTCGAGAACAATAACATGTCTAACAACAAGAATACTGCTCAAACAGAGAAATCTAAAGGCAGTTTCTGGGTTTTCTTAATCCCATCATTGATTGGTTTATTCCTTTTCATGGCGCCAATCAGCTATCAAGGTGATCTAACCATCCCTGTAGCTATCTTAGCCAAATCAATTCAAGCGGTTTTCGGTGAATATCTAGTCCCTATCATCACTGCGATCGTTGCTTTCATGTCTGTAGCTTCAGTTTTAAGCACCATTTTTAAGCCTACATTCATTACATCAAATTCATTTTTAAACGGCCTTTTCAACCCATCTCCACTGTGGTTGCTGGTTCGTTTAATTGGTGGTGCTGCAGCCGTTATGGCTTTCTTCCAAGTTGGCCCTGAGGTTATTTGGGAAGAAAATACTGGTGGTCTGGTTCTAGAAGGCCTGCTTCCGACACTGTTCTCAGTATTCATCTTTGCTGGTTTGCTACTTCCGCTTCTACTTAACTTTGGTCTACTAGAGCTGTTTGGCACGCTACTAAGTAAAATCATGCGTCCAATCTTCAACCTACCAGGCCGCAGTGCTATTGACTGTATGGCTTCTTGGTTGGGTGACGGCAGTGTTGGTATCCTGCTTACAAGCAAACAGTACGAGAAGAAATTCTACACTCAGCGTGAAGCTGCGGTTGTTGGTACGACTTTCTCAGCAGTATCTATCACATTCAGTCTTGTGGTTATTGCTCAGGTAGAACTAGAGCACCTGTTCCTACCTTTCTACGCAGCAATCTGTTTAGCGGGTATTGTGGCAGCGGTGATCATCCCTCGCCTTCCACCACTAAGCATGAAGAAAGATACTTTCATTGATGGCAGCAAGCCGCACAAAGACGCTGACGCGATCCCAGCAGGTCACTCAACGTTCTCTTGGGGTCTTGAGCTAGCGGTAAATAAAGCATCTCAAGTAAAGTCGGCTAAATCTGTATTTGGCGAAGGCGTTCGTAACGCCGTAGATATGGTATTTGGCGTACTGCCTGTTGTTATGGGTTTAGGTACAATGGCACTGGTTATTGCGGAATACACGTCTGTGTTCTCAATCCTAGGTCAGCCTTTCATTCCATTCCTAGAGCTACTTGGTGTTCCTGAAGCGGTTGCAGCATCTGAAACGATTGTTGTTGGTTTTGCGGATATGTTTATTCCAGCAATCCTTGCGGCTTCTATCGACAACGAGATGACTCGCTTTGTTATTGCAGCAATGTCGGTAACTCAGCTGATCTACATGTCTGAGGTGGGCGCTCTACTTCTAGGCAGTAAGATTCCAGTGAACATCTTAGAACTGTTTATTATCTTTATTCTACGTACGTTAATTACGCTTCCAGTTATCGCTGGTGTAGCGCATCTAATATTCTAAATTAGATACTACTTATGTAACTCAATAAAGATTCAGTTTATAAAGCCTCACTTTTGTGGGGCTTTTTATTTGCGAAAATATATACACAGTATTATTTGGAGTTCAATTAATTTATAAGCTCTGCATGTCATTTGATTTCATATCGTTTGTTCACCCCGCCTCTTTTTAATAGAAAACTGAACGCATAACTATCAAATTAATACATTCTTAATTCCTCCTTAAACTCCGTCTAGCCCCATTCCCCAACTCATTGAACCAAATACTAAAAGCAACAAATATGCGCTTTAGTGAATTTTGCATTGTTTAGGTTGTTGTATTTTTGTAGTCTATTTTGTGAAATTACATTCAAGTAAAATCCAATCTAGTCGATATATATAATTACAAAAACACGATTAACTTTAGTCTTCGCAAAGCCTGTGAGAAGGGGAAAACTCAATGAAATTTAGCCATAAGGTGGTTGCTGCATCATCAGCCTTGCTGCTAGTGACAGTATCATTGCTTTCAATACAACAACTTTACACTGTAAGAAGTGCAGTAGAAAACCACGTCAATGCGAGCCTGAAAGAGATGGTCTCGGGCGTGAAAAATACCGTCGTATCGGAGATGAACGCCAAGAAAGCGTTGGCTCAATCGACGACTGAAGTCATCGAGATCAACCCTGAAGATCGCGCTTACGTTAAAGAAATCTTAGAAAAGCCAAAGCTTAAAAACAGCTTCCTAGCGGTTGGTTTTGGTTATGAAGCAAACGGTTTCGTTATTGAAAATGATGATGGTTGGGATGCCGGTCCAGACTACGACCCACGAATTCGTCCTTGGTACATTGATGCTAAATCCAAAAACAGTTTAGTTGTTACCGCTCCTTATGTGGATGCATCAAGTAAGAAAGTCATCATATCAGTAGGTACTCCAGTTAAAGACAACGGCCGCTTTACTGCGGGTATGTTCTACGACCTAGAATTGACGAACCTTGCTACCTTGGTCAACCAAGTGAACTTGTTTGATGCGGGTTACCTGTTCCTAGTAACAGCCGACGGCACCACGATTGCTCACCCAAATGCGAAAAACAACGGTGAAACGCTATCAAGCTACATGCCACAAGCGACTATTCGTGAAGGCTCTCAAGAAATTGAAGTCGACGGCAAAATGTTCCTAGTTAATTTCACCCACATCCCTAGTGAAGATTGGTATATAGGTGCAATCCTCGATGAAGAGATCGCGTTCCAAACCGTTGAAGAATTGAAGAACAGCTCAATGATCTACTCGTTGATTGCAGTTATTCTCAGCATCATTGCACTGACTGTTCTGATTCGTGTGTTAATGCGTCCACTGGATGCGCTTAACCAAGCCATTCAAGATGTGGCGAGCGGTCAAGGTGATTTAACTAAGCGCCTAGATACCAACACAGACCAAGAGTTCTCTGACCTAGCGAAAGGTTTCAACACCTTTACTGAAAACCTGCAAAATCAGATCATTCAATCGAAAGCGATTGGTGTTGAAATTAAGCGTGGTACTGAAATCACGGTTAAAGGTGCAGGCGAATCAGCGAAAGCGATGAATACCCAACTGGAAGAGCTTGAACAGTTAGCGACTGCAATGAACGAGATGGCGGTTACTGCAACTGAAGTTGCAAACAATGCTCAAGGCGCAGCAGCGGCAGCCCGTGAAGCAGACGAAGCAACGCTAGACGGCACATCTGTCGTAAGTGACACCACTCAAGCGATTGATAACCTTTCAGCACGTATCGACCAAGCGGTTGCCGAAGTACAAGTACTTGAATCAGCAACAGCCAACATCGAAACAATTCTAAAAGTAATCAACGATATTGCAGACCAAACCAATCTACTGGCATTGAATGCGGCTATTGAAGCGGCGCGTGCTGGTGAATCAGGCCGTGGTTTCGCAGTCGTTGCCGATGAAGTTCGTACTCTGGCACAACGTACTCAAGAATCAACTACGGAAATCCGCAACATGATCGAGCAGCTCCAAGCGGGTGCAAGCTCAGTATCGAACGCGATGAACCAAAGTAAAGACACAGCCACTGACGCCGTTGAACGCGCTCAGCAAGCGAACTCTTCACTTGACCGTATCCGTGACGCGATTCAACGCATCTCAGATATGAACATCCAGATTGCTTCAGCGGCAGAAGAGCAGAGCTTAGTAGCGGAAGAGATCAATAACAACACTGTTAAGATCAAAGACCTTTCAACACAAGTATCAACAGCGGCCCAAGAAGCGAATACCGCAATGCAGCAGCAAACTGACAATGTTCGCCAACAAGACGAGCTATTGAATAAGTTTACGGTTTAACCAAGGTTTGGCTCAGTTGCCGTTTGGCTGAGTCGCCATTTGGTTTAGTTACCGAGCAATAGCTTAAAATAAAAAGCCCCGATTACTGATTGCCAGTAAGCGGGGCTTCTCTTTCTAGTCTATCCAAGTTAACTCGTGACAGGCTTCAATTCATTCGTCGTTAACATCATACATTGGTTCGATTCCACCTTGATGGTTAAATCCTTACCAACACATTCAAACACATCATCCGACAGTAAATCGGTTACCGCACCAGTCCAATTTAATGAGGCTGTTTTGCTTCGCTTCGACTTGTTGATCACCACAATGCCTTTATCGCCACGGACAAACACCAACAAATCATCATTCGCTTCAACCACACGCATCGCTTCGCCATGAACATGGTTATGGAATTGAATCATGCTTTTCATGTAAGGCGCTTGCCAGTCGTTAAGCCAACGAGGCTGACCGCTCTTGTCCAGAATACCGCTGGTGCTCAGTTCACTGTAAACAAGCGGCACACCGCCGTCTCGACCAAGAATGAAAGCATGAGCCAATCGCTCATCCACTTCATCCATCACATGCTCCAAAAACACCTCGTTATTGGGAATATCATGAGTGACCGCAAACGTGATCGCTCGCATATTCGACAGAGCCTGACCAAAACAGTATGGGTTAATCAAAGACTTAAAGCTGCCCTGCTCTTCAAATGCTTTGAAGATGGTGTTGAACAACGGGAAATCGTAAGCGCCTAAGCGAGTGTGTTTAAGATAAGGCTCAAGGAACAGCTCATACTCTTCTTCTGTCGCGCCGCCATCGGTAATGATCTCACCGAAGATGTGCATTTCTTCGCAGATGTCATCCGTCCACACCTTGCGTAGGTGTGCCAGTGTCATATGCTTTGCCGCATCAATGCGAAATCCTTTCACACCAATCTCTTTCAGTGCTTTTAGGTAGGCTCTTTGTTGTGCCACCACATTATCGTTATCGAGTAGCGTTGGCAGGCCAGGATCGCTGGCGCCACCGGTAATACGCCCGTTTTGCACTTCCCACGTGTCTTTCCAGTTCTTGATACCAAACGCTTCCACGAAGTCGTTCTCATCAAAAAGAGGCTCAGAAAGGTCACCAAACAAACGTATGGATTCATAATAGTCAGCATCTTTTTGATAAGACGCCATGTCTTGCTGATTGGGATACGTTAGATCACCGCGGATGCCCGATTCGTTGGCCATGTGGTTAAACACCACATCCACATAAGTACGAAGCCCATGTCGCTTTAACGTGTCGACCATCGCTTTAAAATCTTGTGTGTCACCCAACTGATTATCGATCACACGATAGTCTTGGGGCTGATAGCGTTGCCACCATTGAGTACCAGAATTTCGATCGCAACCTTTAGGGCCGCGCAGCGATTTCATCGCCGGTGATACTAAAACAGATTTATAACCCAACTCTTGGATCAGTGGGGCGTTCTTCATTACGTCAGCGTAGCACCAGTCAAAGGCATGCAATATGACATCTGTCGCTGGTTTGCTTAACATAGCTGAACTCTCCATGTTGTTCTCCTACCAAACTCGTTTACAGCTTTTTAGAAAAGGCAAAGGCTAAAAGGCAAAGCTGCAATAAATTTCCTCAAGAATGGCATTTATTATATGAGTTACTCATTAAAAACCCTCCTCCTCCTACCAATTACTCACGGTGGATGGTTGAGGGCGTAGCACCAATTATCGCATAACGTCTGGGATGAACACTCAACCGTAGTGCTTTAAAACGCGCACAAAAGTCACAAAAAAGGAGCGTATATACGCTCCTTTTATTCAATCTAACACATATTTATAACTAAGTTCTGTAAAGAACCTTCACGACGTGCCAGCCAAATTTTGTTTTCACAAGGTGTGGTACAAGCGTCTCGCCAGAGAAACAAACCTTATCAAACTGAGGCACCATTTGACCTTTTTTGAACTCACCTAGGTCGCCGCCCTTTTTACCAGATGGACAGGTTGAATGTTTCTTCGCTAGCGTTTGAAATTTAGCGCCCTTTTTAAGCTGCGTCATGATGTCTTCTGCTAGTTCTTTATGCTTCACCAAAATATGAAGCGCTGCTGCTGTTCTTGCCATGATAATTCTCAGTTTGTTGCTGCCAGTTTACTTACGACGATTACTTAGAACATCGCGAATGAACTGACTGTTGTAAATCTGTTTGCCGCTAACGGCTTATCGACATAAATTCATCGACAGCCAGCGTTTAGCGTGATTTTAACCCAAGAACCGCTATTCTTCACTCTATAACCGAAAACAACTGCCTTAAAGGCCATTAAAAACCGCATCGCGACTTGCTGCGGCTTCCATTTCCCTTTAAATTAATCCTTATAAATTAAGCGCGTATTAAGTAGGAGCCACTTATGGCCAAACCGATCAGTAAAGCGAGTCAGTCACAGGGAATGTTGATGTTCAAGTTGTCCCTCACTCAAAGTTTTGCGATTGGCACGCTTAAGGTCAGAGAAATCGTCCCTTTTCAGCCGATGACTCAGATCCCCTACTCCCATCATCACGTGATTGGTACAGTGACTATCCGCGACCTTACAGTTCCTGTGATTGATATGTCCGCTGCGATTGGCTTCCGTCCGATAACACCCGCTGAATACCAAGATTGTGTACTCATCGTTACTGACTGTTTGAGAACAGTTGTGGCGTTCTTGGTTCGTTCAATTGATAAAATCATTGAATGCGACTGGAAGAGCATTGAATCTCCACCCACCAGTGTGGGTCGCAATGTGTTTGTAACGGGTATTACACGTTTTGAAGACCGTATTGTGCAAATGCTCGATGTGGAACTGCTGCTTTCTAAGATCTACCCAGCTTATGAGAATGCTCATATCCCGATGCTGACCGATGTAGAAAGGGAACGCCTCAAAGCATTGAACATCTTATTAGTGGATGACTCTTTGATTGCACGTAAACAGTTATCTGATGCCTTAGACAGCATCAACATCCCTTACAGCATATGTAACAACGGCTTAGATGCCATCGACCTAATGCGACGCCAAGCCAGCGCTGGCAATGCCATTGATCTTCTGGTGAGTGATATCGAGATGCCGGGATTAGATGGTTATGAGCTTGCATTTGAAGTGCAAAACGACAGCGCTTTAAGTCACGCTTACTGTATTTTGCATACCTCACTGTCCAGTGAGATCTGTGTCGACCGTGCTAATCAGGTGGGGGCGCATGAAGCGCTTGAGAAGTTCAACGCGGGTGAATTAATCGAAGCTATGCTACGCGGCGCAAAAGTCTTAAACGGCGCCTCTACGGCTGCTTAGGCTCTGTTATAGAAGCTAAACCTGGCATAGTGCTCAATGGTTTAGCTTCTTAGTCTCTTCTTTCTTCAAATCTTAATAAGAATAGAGCTAACCGTTAGTCTTTGTTTTCTGGCATAGACTTTTTCGGCATAGAGTAGCTCTTACTCACAAATTCCACTTCCTCGACTTCATTCACATGATTGGTAAAAGAGGCCAATGCATAGAGAGTGTTCGCGACTAGGTTGGCGTATTTAAAAAGAATCGGGTCTGGCGACTTTTTGCTTTCATGATGTTCAATACTCACCAAAGCTCGCACAACTTTCTTAGCCTGACAACGACACAAGTGAAGTTCACTAGACACTCGGTGTCCACCGGGTAAGACAAAGCCTTTAAACCCCCCTTCTAACTGCTCACGGATACGATGATAATCTTGCTTGAGCTCGACCAATTCAGACTCGGTGATGGCAAGCTTACCGCGCACAGAGCCATTCAAATGGTAGATGTTTGGCTGCAAGCGTTGCAGGATCTCACGAACCTGAGGCTCTAGCTCTAAAGACAACACCAATCCAACTCGGCAACAAAGTTCATCCGACAAAATCTCAAAATCACAGATAGGACTGTCTTCATAAATAAACGGGTAACAGAACTCGTCCCAATCTCGACTTACTGGTTTCACGTACCGATCCTTACATATAAATAGTCATCAAACGCCAATATACCAAACTCTTTGATTTAGACATAAAAAAGCCCTCACATTGGAGGGCTCCTAAAGAAATCGGTTAAACGAGATTACTCGTTAGATACTTTTTTGTGGCCTTCTTGTAGGTGAACGAAGTCCACCAGATCGTCGCCTGACACTTGGTATGCTTGACCAAAGCCTTTAACGAACAGGCCGTTCTCAGCTTTAAGGTTAAACAGAGAGAAGTCTTGAAGTTGGCTCAAACCATCAATGATTTCACCAAAACGCTCTTGCATCTGGCCAATCACTTGAGTCCAAAGTTCCGTTTCACGCTCCACAACACTTGCTTGAGCATCAAACGTTAAACGCTTACGTGCGTAAAGCTGCTTCGAGCTCTCTTCGTCTTCAATCATCATCAAAGATACCTGAGGGTTCGCTTTCAAGTTACGAGCATGACGAGCAATATCAGAAATTAGAACAAAGTAACCTTCTTGGTTCTGAACGAAAGGTGCGTAACTTACGTTCGGGCGACCTTCTTCATCAACCGTTGCAAGTTGAAGGGTACGGCGCTCTTGGCGAAACTCTTTAATTTCTGGACCTAGGCGACCTTGTAGACGTTCTTGTTTTACTTGCTGTTCCATGGGTAATTCCTTTCTTCACTTTCTCTGATTTATTATTTTTGCCCAAGGTTGAGCGATCATTAGCGAACTAAACGATCCTCGAGCATTGATGTCTTGTTTAAGCCAGTTGGCAACCCTATGTAAGATTGCTGCTGATTATTTACTGTAAATTGAACTTAAGCTTGTTCTTTTAGCGCTTTGAAGCGTTCTACTTGGTCGGCAATAAGCTCACGCTTTTCGTTGCGGCCTAGGTAAATCTTAAAAATGTTCTCACCGGTTTCACTGAAGAAGCCGAAGTAATGACTTTCACGACCCATGAACGCCTTGCTCACCAAACCGATATGTTTAACGTTATCAAGTTTAAGGTGACCATGAAGCTCGCCCTCTTTGCCCATTAGGTTGTAGTAACCACGCGCTACCTTACCTTTCGGGAATGGCGCTTTAACTTCAAAGATAGAACCAAATGAATGCACGATAGTGGTCACAGGGCCCCAACCCACTAAACCTTCTAGAATCTCTTGAGCACGGCTGCCATCTAGCATTACCGCCATGTCGTTTGGAAAAGCAGCAACCACTTCAACCTCTGAAACACCTAGCTTCTCAGCAATTGCTGTTGGCAGTAGTTTTGGCTCTTCTTCTAAAATTAGAGCTACGCGTTGTTCTAGAGTTTCTGTCATTTCTAATGTTGTATCTGTCATTGAATATGTTCCGTATAAACGAGTAAGTTATAAACTAAAAATTCGATATTAAGCGTGCTTCAAACTTGCATGCGGGTGTACGCCCGAACCTGACGCTTTAGGCGCTGGGTGCATAGCTTGGTATTCAGCGTTAAGCACTTGAATCACACTCTGCGCTAGGCTTACCGCCCAAAAGCTGCCAGCAATAGTCAGGCTCAGATAATCTTCCGAAAGCTCAACTAAACCGTTCTTTTCCCAATGCGCGAACAAAGGCTTGAGGTAGTCGAACGTATCTTGCCCCATAAATCTCGGTAGCGTACTTCTTCTAACAACACCAGAATCGAAACCTGCCTTTAATGTTGAGAAGATAGGCTCTAATGAGCTTTGCTTAGTCATCATGGCAATAGGTAATTGACCTTGCTTTATAGACTCCATGTAGCTGTCTAAAGTTCGATGCTGCATCACACCATGACCGCCGATGTTGCCACCAGCGCCACAACCAATGGGTAGAACTTCGGCATAAGTTTTCGCTAAGCTGTTGTAAATGCTGCGTTCGCGGTTATCACGAGTCCAGTGGTTTACGCTCAGTTGCTTGACCTTATTTTTTGCCATGAACTCCACACCCGCCAAATACATGCTCGCCTTATCTGGCGTATTCGCAGGCGGTGGGATTTTTCCTTTCTCAACAAGATTAAGCATAGGTGCATTGCCCGCAACAATCAGTTGGTAGAGGTCAATGCCGTGCGCGCCAGTAGACATGTAGTCTTCTAAATCTTGTTGGAACACTTCCATAGATTGGTGTGGTAATCCGTATAACAGATCAAGAACGATTGGCGCTTGCTCGGTGCGGCTTAGTGAACTGATACGTTCTAGCACAACCTCTCGGTCATCTAGGCGCTTAGCACTACGTCGAACCTGAGTATTGAAACTTTGAATACCGAACGAGAAACGATTGAAGCCACCTTCAAGCGCACGATCAAACATCTCGTCACCAAATCGATTGATGCGCCCTTCCAATGTCATCTCAACATCGTTTGCTAGTGGGAAATATTGACGAATCGCTTTACCCAGCTGCTCAACTTGTTGAGACGACAAATCGGTGGGAGTTCCGCCACCAATATAGACGGCGTGAAATAGTCCAGACTGAGCCCAAGGTGTTTTGGCTTTCTGCTTTAGCTCGACCATCAGTGCATCGAAATACTCATCCACTAATTTACGGCTTGCGGCATTTTGGAAGAAATTGCAGAACGTACAACGCACACGACAGAAAGGAATGTGGATATACAAGCAACGCGTATCCTGTTTTTTCCCTTCACTCAGCATCAGTTCGTCAAAGAGTTCTAACTTCTTACTGGGGTCGACCGGAATTGAACTTCCTCCGGCGTGTGCAGAATGCTTTTTCGCAAACGCAAAACGAAGCGGATCAGGGCTAGAAACGCCCAAGATTGATTCGTCAAATTTATAAATATTAAGACTCATATAATCTCTCTAAACACTTACATAGCAAAGTCTGGAAGACTATTCGCTAAAAACTGAGAGAATCATAAATACACGCAAATGATAATGCAATTGATAATTGATCTTATTTAGATTCTAAGCAATAATCCGATACAGAATTTTGATTTGGTAAAGGATTGATTGTGAACGTTCCTAGATATGTTATTGCAGGCGGTGCATCGTTAGTGATTCATGCCGCGTTGTTGTTTGTCGCTCAAGAATCCAAAGTATTTGCGATGCCTGCAGGTAGCCAATCGAACACGGTATCGATCAACTTCACTCCTAAGAGCGTTCCTTCACAAGCTCAACAAAAAACAATCACAGAGCCAGTTAAACCTGAGCCAATAAAAGAAACCGTCTCACAAGCCGAACCAAAAACGGTTGAGCCAAAGCAAACTAAGCCAACCCCAAAGAAAAAAGCGATCACCAATAAACCTCAACCAAAGAAAGTTGAGAAAAAAGTGATTGAAAAGAAGGTTGTCGAGAAAAAGCCTGTTCAAAAGAAACCAGTGACTGAGAAAAAGGTGGTGAAGAAAGAACGCCCAGAGCCAGCCACTCAACCAGAGAAACTGGCCGACAAGAAAGTCGATAAGAATATGGACGAATCTGCCAACCAGTCTCAGGAAGTAAACCAAGGCGTATCAAACCAAGAGCCGGTTTTAGTCACTAAGCCTTCGTTCTCTGCGCGTCCTACCCCACCGAATTACCCTCGCCAAGCAAGACGTCGTGGCGTTGAAGGTGTCGCGACTTATGAGATCTGGCTAGACGCTGAAGGCAAACAAATTAAACAAGCATTAGTAAATTCATCAGGCGCGCTAATGCTCGATAACGCCGCATTAGATGCCATTAAACAATGGAAATTCTCACCTCACACTGTCAATGGTCGAGCGATTACTCACCGAGTACAAATACCTGTTCGTTTTAGGTTGGATTAATCATGCAACAAATCAGTTACTTACAAGATCAACTTGGCTTAATGACTTGGCCTCTTCTTATCTGCTCAGCATTAACAGCAATGATCATCGCTGAACGTGTCTTCCAAGTCATGCTCAGCATTGGTGTGGGCAAACGTGCTATTCGTCGTGAGCTTAACCAAATTTCACCAACCAACAGTAAAGAGATTGAAGCGCTTGCTCAGTCGATTTCAGGTAAACGCCCGCTACTGTACAAGGGCGTGTCAATGTTGCTTGCTCACCACTCTTTCTCAAAAGGGTTACGTGAAGATGCCGCTGGGATCTGGCTACAAGAAAAACGCCACCAGCTTCATGCAGGTTTAAGACTGCTTGGTTTGATCGGCGTGATCAGCCCACTCATCGGCTTGCTTGGTACGGTACTTGGTCTTATTGAGATGTTTAAAGGCGTTGCCGCGACAACAGGCAGCATCACGCCTAATGATTTGGCAGACGGTCTTGGATTAGCAATGCGAACCACAGCAGCAGGTTTGATGATTGCGCTTCCTGCTATTTCTGGTGCTCAGCTACTAGGGCTATGGGCCGATCGAGTGCTGGCTCAATTGGAGCATACATTGAACTATGTGAATGTGTGGCTAGAAGGCATGTCGATTCAAACCAATCAGTCTGATGATACTCAAGGTAAGCCTATCAACAAAACCTCTATCGGTGATGTGAGTCAAGCATGATTAAAACGCCCCACTCATCTCACACACAGAGCCTAGCGCCAGACTTAACACCGCTGCTCGACATCATTTTTATCGTGATGGTTTTTCTACTGCTTACGGCATCGGTAAAGCTGGAATCGCTAGAAGTTGAGCTACCAAGCTCGGATGTTAAAAACGTTTCTGAAGTCCACAAAGACTCGATTAGCGTCAACATCCTAGACCATGCCCCCTACTGGGCGATTAACGGCCAAGAGTATATCAACTGGGAAAACTTCAAGATTGCCTTGTTAGAAGAGACAGGCTCAACGGATAAAAAACCGATCATCATTGGCGCGGATAAAGCCGCCAATGTTGAAAACCTAGTGAAGTTGCTTTCATTCCTTCAAGAGAACGGAATACCAGCGACTCAACTGCTCACGGACGATGGCTAGAACAACACTCAATTTTTATGAGGCCTAGCGTTTATAAAATTTGGCTCCTGATAGCTAAGACCAAATAGACAGAACTAAGCCTCTCTATCGATTCGAACTCACAATGCGAACGGACTGCTCACTGAGTATCTTCGCGATACAAAAAGAAAATATAAAGAACTTATTATGAACAACTTAAACGTGCTCAATAAATTAAAGACCAAGACACATCTCCTTTCAGTTGCCGCTATGAGCCTGGCACTTAGCACACCCGCAATGGCAAACGACGCTGAACAACCTCGAATCATCAGTGCCGGTAGTGCCGTTACTGAATTGGTTTTGGCATTAGGTGCCGAAGAGCAGTTAGTCGCGATTGATGTGACCAGCCACTTCCCTCAAGGAGAAAACCTGCCAAAGATTGGTTATCACCGAAACCTGTCTGCTGAAGGTCTACTCGCCCTAGAGCCAACCACATTGATTGGCTCGGATGAAATGGGACCAGACAACGCTATCTCTCAATTAAAATCGGCAGGCGTCGATGTAGAGATTGTTAACACTGAAGCAAACGTGGAAGGGCTATTAAAGCGTATCGACCAAATCGCAAAGATCACCCATACCGAAGACCACTCGCAGCAAGTGAAAACCGATGTGAATCAAAAGATCGCAGCACTGAAAGCGAACCAAGTACCAAGCAACGAAGCGAAGAAAGTTCTATTCCTGTTGCTGCATGAAGGTCGCCCTGCCAACGTTGCTGGCGGTGAAACATCACCAAACGCAATCATCGAGTTAGCTGGCGGTATCAACCCTGCCGCTCAGAGCTTAACGTCTTACAAGCCACTGTCGATGGAATCACTGGTAGAAATGCAGCCAGATGTGATTTTAGTCAGTGGTCGTAGCTACCAAAAAATGGGCGGTGCTGATGCCATCCTGAAATCGCTACCTATGTTAGCGGCAACGCCTGCAGGTATGAACAAGCAAATCATTACCGTAAATGGCAGTGCTTTGGTTGGCGGGCTTGGCCTAGAAAGCCTCTCTGAAGCAAAGCGTCTAAACGCACTTATCTACCCGCTATAACTCAACCACCCTATTTCTGCTATCGCTAATTCGCTTCCCTCACCAACTGACTCACGCTGTTGTTGAAGGAGGTCGAAGTTAGCGATAGATATTGAGGCCCTTTATGTTGTTACGCTCCGTCCCACTGAAAACGTCGATGTTAGCTCTAGGTGCAACCCTAGCTTTTGTCGCGCTGTACTCGATCACTGTTGGGCCAATGAACATTAGCTTAGCTGACAGCGCAGCGAGCTTAATTAAACCAAACAATGACTTAGCACCTCACATCAACTTAGTGATTCAAGAGATCCGCTTACCTAGAACCATCTTGTGCATGCTGATTGGTGCGATCCTCGCCTTGTGTGGTGCAGTGATGCAGGGTTTGTTTCGAAACCCACTTGCAGAACCTGGCATCATAGGTGTGTCTGCGGGCGCAGCATTAGGTGCTGCACTGGCTATCGTTTTGTTCTCTGAGCTATCGCTTCGATACCCTGCTTTCATGAACTTTGCTGCGGTTCCTGTGTTCGCTTTTCTTGGCGGCGCTTTAACCACGCTGCTGGTGTATAAGCTGGGTACAGGTAAATTCGGCACCTCTGTCACCATCATGTTGTTGGCGGGTGTGGCGATCAGTGCGCTCTCTGGCGCTGGTATTGGCTTCTTGAATTTCATTGCTGATGACCAAATGCTGCGCGATCTTTCATTGTGGTCGATGGGTTCATTGGCGGGCGCTAAGTGGTCAGGGATTTTGCTGGCAGCTGTCACGCTCGTTGGCTTGTTTGTTGTTTTCTACCGACAAGCAATGTCATTGAATGCTTTGCTACTAGGCGAGTCAGAAGCACAACACCTTGGCATCCCAGTACAAAAGCTGAAACGAAAGCTGATTCTACTGACGGCTGCGGGCGTTGGTATCACAGTTAGCCTGTCTGGCATGATTGGTTTTATTGGATTGGTTATCCCACATTTAGGTCGCATGTTGGCAGGCCCTGACCACCGAGTTCTGTTGCCACTATCAGCGGTACTAGGCGCACTGCTGCTAACCGCCGCAGACATGTTCTCACGTGTGGTACTTGCTCCGGCTGAACTTCCTGTTGGTATTGTCACTGCGATTATCGGCGCCCCATTCTTCTTATATCTACTATTTCAACAGAAAGGGAGAATCCTTTAATGTTTCCTTCAGCTTTAAAAGCGACCGATATCGAAGTGAAGTTCGGCAGTAAAGTGATATTAGATGGCGTTTCTATTGAGATTGAAGCGGGAAAGGTAACCACACTGCTTGGGCCAAATGGCGCAGGTAAAAGCACGCTGCTTAAAGCTTTATGCCAAGAGATATCAAGCAACGGCGATATTCAATACTTTGGACACAGCAAAGACAAGTGGCCTTCTCACAAGTTAGCGAAGCACCTTGCTATGCTTCCTCAACACAGCACCTTGACCTTCCCATTCTTGGCACATGAAGTTGTCGAGCTTGGTGGGATTCCTCTGCAAGAATCCAACAAAAAACTAACTAGCATTGCTAGCCAAAAAATGGATGTTGCTGATGTGACTCACCTGAGTGAAAGGCTTTACCCTTCACTATCAGGCGGTGAAAAGCAGCGAGTGCACTTGGCTCGAGTATTAACTCAGCTTCACCACTCTGGTGACCAATGTATTTTGATGCTTGATGAACCAACCTCTGCACTGGATCTTGCCCACCAGCACAACACCTTAAAGATTGCGAGAGAATTAGCCGATAACCACAATGCCGCGGTTATCGTGGTTTTGCATGATCTCAACTTAGCCGCGCAGTATTCCGATCGATTGGTGGTATTGAAAGATGGCAATTTGGTGTGTGATGGCAAGCCTTGGGATGCACTGAAACCTTCGATGATAGAAGATGTGTATGGTTACAAAAGTATCGTAGAAAAACACCCAACCATGAGCTTCCCTCAGGTTCACCCCGCACAATAAGTCCGATTAAGGAGCGACTCGTTTTGAGTATTCGTTCTTGATAACAATGACGTAATCCTAAGCCTCGATTTGTTCGGGGCTTTTTATTGGTTCA
>NZ_JBFRUJ010000070.1:0-1559 GCF_041474575.1 Vibrio sp. 10N.222.51.C5 | reverse complement strand
TTTGCAATTTGTGTACGAGAGAGGCCGTCTTTAAAGTGTGCGAGCGCAAGTAAACGCATCTTCATCTGAATGGTTTTTTGCTGGCTCGCAAGCTTTTTGAAGTCAGTGTTATTAAGGCTATCCATGGCTAAATTTCACAATAATTCATCAATCTTAATTAGATCACATTTTTACTTTAATTGGTATAACGAATCAAGTAAGCGCTGAAAAGCTCTGTAAGACACTTCAATCCAAATTGATACACAGATTACTCTTTATCAAAACTATCCACTACAATAGCGCCCATAGAGGCTGGCATTGAAATAACAATCACTCTTTTGATCGATACGACGGGATCACTCAATAGAGGTAATTTGTCCAGGCAAGTCAGTACCAAAGCAACGACCAATGCCGTCATAACATAAGCAATCACTATTCTGAAAATAAACACCGGCAACCGAGCAACAACATCTTTTTGAAAGACACTCTCATACGTATAGAAGCCTAAGAACACCGCAGACAGTAAAAATAGCAGCAATAGATTAGCGGTAGGTAAAGTCTCCCCTAACTTCCAAGCCTCTTCAGAAAAAGAAATCGGCACGGCCAAGGCAAAAGATCCCACAAAGATCTGGCTCGCATCTTCAAAGTTAAAACTCAATTTCATAATTCGACCCATTAGGTTTAAGGCTTTATCTAATTCTGAAAAGAATCACAAAACTATCCGCCAATGATTTGGGGGATTTTTATTTCTACTAAGCAAACAGTAGTGACCTTCTAGCTTCATCTTAGTCGCAATAACCAAAACATAGCTTGAACTAACCAGCAAGAAATCAATATGCTCAGAGCAAAACGGTCAACACGACTGATTAATATCGAGTCAACAAACACATCAAAATCGAAGACAGAGTGGTAACCCCTAATATACCAGCACCTAGAACCAAAGAATCTAAATCCGCAGGGTGATAAACGTCACTTCACGAATACGAGGGATGCTCTATTTCTTAGCTTATATACCCCTCAGGCACCACTTGGGAACACACTTAGCGACTCTCACCTTTAAGCTGAATCTAGCCTACTTTCACCCTTTGAAGTACTTAGAACGAGTCGCTCAATACCATCGAGAGTGGTTTTAAGCTCAATGCATAACAAGAGACATTAAGTCGACTCATTATGAGCTCTAGCGTTCTTAAGAGAAGCCTCCATGATAGAGCCCTAATTACACGTATCCTATAGATTCACAGATAGAGCAGAAGTCAGATTTCGTAGCCGAAAGGCTGTTAACTAATACTGAGAGCCGCTCACTTAATAAAGGAAACATCTACAGCGCGTATGGCTCGAGTATCTGAATGCTAAACTTAAAGCTATATACGTTTGAGATCATGCTCGAGTCACCTCACAGCTGGAATCAGAAATGATGTAGTCCTAATCATGAGTTGGTTTTGGGAAAAACCTGAGCTAAGAGCTGTGGGCTGCGGGAAAATCTTTTGTGTAAGTTATTCGACTGACGTGCGAAACACTATGATTTATACCAATTAAAGTAAAAATGTGATCTAATTAAGATTGATGAATTATTGTGAAAT
>NZ_JBFRUJ010000069.1:0-20607 GCF_041474575.1 Vibrio sp. 10N.222.51.C5 | reverse complement strand
AGGCCGTCTTTAAAGTGTGCGAGCGCAAGTAAACGCATCTTCATCTGAATGGTTTTTTGCTGGCTCGCAAGCTTTTTGAAGTCAGTGTTATTAAGGCTATCCATGGCTAAATTTCACAATAATTCATCAATCTTAATTAGATCACATTTTTACTTTAATTGGTATAACTAGGATTCACCGTTAGATCTGGAAGCAATAATTCAAGCAGTAGTCTTCACCACTCTTTGCTCTGAACTCTTTATCTTCACTGCATGCCTTTGGTTTACCCTTTGCGTCACCTTGAATCAAACTGATCCAGTGGCGCATCGCTGCAATGGTCTCTTCACGCATTGTGGTTGTTGCTTCCATTGGTGATTGGCCAAACGTGGTGCATGATTCCAACTGAATATCATCAATTTCTACTAGCTCAATACAACCTGTCCCTTTGTGGCAACCAAACATCACCTCTAAGTGGCTGCCACTGCCATCTCGAAACAAGATAGAGTCTGGGTCGTTCTTCTCACCCATGTACGCTACAAACTGCTTAGGGTGCTTCAGACCGCTGTGCTGACCGTCTTTAAAGTAAGCCATAATATGGCGGTAATCGACTACGTAGCTGGTTACGTCTTGATGTGAGCCATTCTCTAGTGGGAATAGTCGATCAAGCAGCTGCTTTGCTTTCACTTGCTTTTCAGTTTGCTGATTAGCATTGATTGTCTCCACGGCAAAGACAGCTTCAGCGATAAATGGCTTTGATTGTTTTTGGATTTCTGTTTTATCGAATGTAAGCATATTCATAGTCTTTCCCTCTTGACCAGTCCGGTGATAACCACCGATTTCTACAGCAAAAATGTGTCCTAGAGCAATTATTCCAAACTAACGTTTAATTTATTTGTCATTTTGTGAATTGCTTAGTTTGTAGATTAGCGCTTTTTTACATACAATTTCACAACAAAAATTTTACAATGTGAATTTTACAAATATGGCCTTGTCAAAAAGTTTAGTTCGTCAGTCACATTTCCTAGGTACGAAAATACGTAACCTAAGAAAACGTAACCATTTAACGATGGAAGACCTGTCTGCGCGTTGTATTAGAATCGACCCAGAATGTGCTCCTTCCGTTTCTTACCTTTCAATGATTGAACGTGGAAAGCGGGTTCCGAGCATCGATATGCTGGAAGTGATTGCACAGGTCTTTCAGAAGAATCCGACGTGGTTCCTCGACGACGAATCTGAACAACAAGCCATTGCTCCTGATAAGGGGAATCGTGGTGGGATAAGTGGCATGGCGCTCGAGCCGAGCTTCCTATTCTCAAACGACATCCTGCAAATTGCGATTCCTGAGATGCTGTCACAAACGGGCATTTCAGGCCGCCAGTTTGCGCACCTCTTGATTCGAGCACACCAAGAGAGCAACCAGAACCACTTCCCTGACCTTGAGCGCGCTGCGGAAGAGGTAGGCTTAAAACGTCTTAACCTCAGCGTAGAAGACCTGATAGACATCGCTAGAAGCCTAGGAATCAACATCCGCTGGGTGACGCGCACGCCGCAAGACGTCGTCGATGAGCTCGGAATTAACGCTAAGCAGTTAGTGACCTCCTTCTTTGAGCCTCCCGGTACTATCTTCTTAAACGAGATTCTTAAAGAGTATCCAACTCGTCTGAAATACGACCTTTCGGTTTATATCGGTCATTGCATTCTGCACAGCAAAGAAGGCCTAAAGAGTGTGTTGTCGGTCGGTAACAACAACACGTGGGACGACAACCAGGTATCAGGCTCTTCACAGCTCAACTCCCAAGATATTCTTCAAGCATGGCGAGACTTTGAATCCAGCTTCTTTGCTGGCGCACTTCTGTGCCCGAAAGTCCCGTTTAGGCAGCTACTTGACCGCACTGGTTACGAAATCGACGTTCACAAAAGAGCAGGGGTTTCCCCCTCTGTTGCGATGCGTCGAATGACTGTAGTATCGCCCTACCCCCACTGGCACTACTTTGATGCTTATGGGCCGGGGAAACTCAAGGCGGTATATCGCGGGAACGGGATTCCGCTACCTTGGGGAAATATGAGAACGGTCGCTGACCCATGTCAACATTGGGCTGTGTTCCGTCGATTATCAGAACCTCGAGCGGGAAGCTCGGCTCAAATCTCCATTTTGAACGTGGGTGATGAGCCAAGAATCTACTGCTGTGAATCCATCAATATGACGGATCCTGCGGGTAACAATCGTGTGTTGTGTGCTGGTATAGATCTCAACCCTGCGATTGATGCTCAAGGCGGTAATTCAAGAGACATAGCAGAGCAGCTTAAAGCGTCATGCGTTAACAATGGTGGCTCTGTGGCAATTCCGCGTAACATCAAAAAAGATCTCACGACAATAGCCAAGATTCTAAATATAAATTGGATTGAACGTGGGATTGAGACAGAGGCGAGGCTTATCTGCTCCAGAGGTGGAGAATGCCCACGCCAACCAAGCTGTTACTCTAAGTGTGGTGAGTAAAAAAGTAATAACAAAAATAGAACCTAAATTTCAGGCAAAAAAAAACCAATCACAATAAGGGTGATTGGTCATATATTTTGTGTGAACAAAAAAGGTTCACTAACAACGTCAGTTGGCTAGGTGACCCTCGGCTTAAGAAGGGTCACCATTACTAATGCAGCATGCGTGCCAACTTTTAAAACACGTATTTACTACGCATCTGGACACGTATCGGCCGGATATCCTTGTTTGTTTTGCAAACTGGAATTGCAAATTGCAAAATTCAACAAAAACGCTAGTGATTATGTTATTATTAATGAATCATTAAAGATTCATTACCCTTCCCAAAAATGTCATATTTCCCTTAGATTCAATCACTTTAAACAGCAATAAACCTCCCCTAGCTTACTCAAGCTATACGGATACTCAACATAAACAACGCCCATAAAAAAACGCGAACATTGAGATTCAATATTCGCGCTTATTCGATTTCTATGACAGAAAGAACTTAACCCACGAGACGCCTTTTTATAAAGCGACTCATGTTCGTTGCTCTTTCAATATCTCAGAAAAGATTACTTCTGAGGAGCTGGCTTAGAACGGCTTCGAGACGGTTTGTTTGTAGAAGGTTTGTTGCTTGTCGGCTTATTTGACGACTTGCTTGGGCCGTAGCTACCGCCGTAACCAGACTTCTTAGGTTTGCCTGCAGGTTTACCCGCGTTGTTTGGCTTACCAGTACCGTTAGATTTACCCGCACCGCTTGGTTTGCTCAGAGTGTTCTGAGCACCTGCGTTATTTGCAGCAGGTTTATTGCCCGCACTACCGCGTTTAAAGTTGCTGCCGTTGTTTCTTACTGATTTATCTTCAGTTGTCGCAGCTGAGTTGTTTTCAGCAGGTTTCTTACCAGATGTCGGCTTACGCTTTGGAGCCGAACCATTACCAGCTACATGACGCTTGTTCTTACCTGCTGGCTTGTGCCCGCGAGCGTTATCACCAGAACGTTGACCATCAGCATGTTCACGTGGCTGTTTTGCTTTCTTCGGTTTCTTAGGCTTGATTGGACGTGAATCCAACCGAGACTCAGGTAACTTATTTACTGGAGAGAAACCTTCCAGTTCACGACGCTCTAGCACTTGTTGAATCAGGCGTTCAATACCGAACAGCTCACCCACTTCATCAGCACAAACCAATGAAATCGCTTTACCTACTTCACCTGCACGGCCAGTACGACCGATACGGTGTACATAGTCTTCTGATACATGAGGAAGATCGAAGTTAACTACTTGAGGCAGTTGCGGGATATCGATACCACGAGCGGCGATATCAGTTGCAACAAGTACTCGTACCTTACCTGTTTTGAAGTTCTCTAAGGCTTTAGTACGTGCACCTTGGCTCTTGTTACCATGGATAGGTGCAGCAGTGATGTCTTGCTCTTCAAGGAAGCGAGCAAGCTTGTTCGCACCGTGTTTCGTCTTGCTGAACACCAACACTTGTTGCCAATCGTTATCTTTGATTAGCTTCGCTAGCATTGCGCTCTTTTTCTTTTTGTCTACTGGGTAGATGCTTTGCTCAACCGTTTTTGCCGTTGAGTTTGCAGGGCTTACTGAAATCTCAACAGGATTGTTCACCAAGCCTTTCGCTAAGCTGCGGATATCATCAGAGAACGTCGCTGAGAACAGTAGGTTCTGACGCTTCTTAGGCAAGAAAGCTAAGATCTTACGAATATCGCGGATGAAACCCATGTCTAGCATGCGGTCCGCTTCATCTAGCACTAGGATTTCTAGTTGGTCAAAACGCACTGCATTTTGGTTGTATAGGTCAAGTAGACGACCAGGTGTTGCCACCAACACGTCACTACCTTTACGCAGTTTTTGCATCTGAGGGTTAATCTTCACACCACCAAACACTACCGTCGAAGTCAGCGGTAAGTTAATACCGTACTTCACTACGCTGCCATTCACTTGCGCAGCAAGCTCACGAGTTGGCGTTAGCACGAGCGCACGAACTTGGTTCTGACGTACGCGAGTACCTTTCGATAACATTTCAAGAATAGGTAGCGTGAAGCCTGCAGTTTTACCTGTACCTGTTTGAGCAGCGGCCATAACATCTTTGCCCGTTAGGACAGCTGGCACGGCTTTCTCTTGTATTGGTGATGGCTTATCGTAACCTTGTGCTTCAATAGCTTTAAGGATCGGTTCAGAAAGGCCAAGGGAGGTAAAACTCATAGATTATTTTCTCAGTTGAATAACATTTAGTATGAGCAACACGTTAAAAAGTGCGTTGCTTCAGCTTTTGCTCATCAAATACATTGATACGGAGCAAAGCGCGATATTCTGAGGCTTTTCCCCCCATTCAGCAACTAAATTCTAATCGCAGCTAAAATTCAACCTAGATAACTTGTCGCTTCTGTTCGTACATTTTTTCATCAGCGGCTTTTAAGAGCGCATCGACATCATTGTAGTTGTTATTGTGAATAACCCAACCCACACTAATTCTGAGATAAATAGAGTGCGCGTCGTACACAACTGGTGCCGAGCATATCGCCTTTCGTAGTTTAGTCACGATCGACGATACGTGTTGATCATCGATAATGCGTGGCAACAAGACCAAGAACTCATCACCGCCTATCCTTGCGACGATATCTGAAACACGCAGCTCACTTCTGATGCGGTTAGCACACTCAATCAATACCTGATCGCCTGCCGCGTGACCATAAGTGTCGTTGATTGCTTTAAACCCATCGAGGTCGATATTTACAACAGCAAAGGTTCTCGCTCTCTGTTTTTGAGTGGTTTTGAAGGCCTGCTTGAGGCTATACATGAAGTATCGACGATTCGGCAACATCGTTAACTCATCATGCATAGAGCGGCTATCTGCAATGCGGTAAAGGCGATAAATAGTAAAGAAAGCAAACGCCAGCACTAATATTATGGAGTAGCCCACCAGCCTTACCGCTTGGATGCGATACCAAGGCTCATCCATCAATACATGTTCGTTACCGGAGAGAGCAAGGTACCAACCCCCGTATGGAAAACTCACCTGTTCAGTGGCAAACGCATTATCGAACACATCCTGAGTACCATAAAAGACAGCGCCATCTTTCCCTGAACTGTTTGCACCACGAATTGCTAATTCATACTTGTTCTCGATCTTGCCGATTCCAACATCTTCAAACAGCTCATCTAAACCGATAACAGCACTGGAGACACCCCAATAATCTTGATTAAAAGGCGGATCTCGGAAGATCGGAGTACGTGTAATAAGGGCTTGCCCACCTTGAAACAGCTCAAAAGGACCAGCAATAAAGGTGTTGCCAAAATTACGGGCTATCTCAACAGACTCCCATTGATTTGGGTGATCACGATAATTAATACCGAGAATCTGCTCATTACCTTCCATCGGGTAAACAAAATTTAGAATGTCGTCTTTGGCGAGTCCGATAAGTCGAATATGGAAGCCATCTTGAATGATATTCTCTGCAATCTTATCCCAATTTTTTACCTCTCCATCGGGGTTGATGGTCACTAAGGTCGAGAAATTATTGAGGATATACATATCTGACACGATCGCGGCTTCGATCCGAGAACGAATAATGGATAGTTGCTTTTTTGCCTCTGAATACGATTCGTTTTTAAGAAAAGTTAATTGCTTGGCATGAAAGAACTCAATTGCGCTTACTATCGCAAGAAAAAAAAGAAAAGCTACTACTCTGGCAGACCACTGCTTGCTAGAACCACTTGGCATTTACGAACCTCTAACACTATTGTTCTATATACTGCCTTATAACGGCTCATTTCTGGCTTATTGCCCCAGTATGCCGCTAAGTCATTAAAAATCCATACTGACGTCGACTATCTATCAAATATTGAGTGATCCATCACTTCAAACTTCTTTACTAAACGAATGGTTTAATCAAAAAGGGTTAGTGAACCTTATAAAGCTTACATTGTATTGACTCAACGCTTACATTGAAGGATTCATCAATGTTATTTTACATAGACTAATAATCAGCTTGGTACCTCACGACATGAAGTTAAAAACTATCACACTGTGTACATTGCTATCAGCCTCGGTTGCCGTTCACGCACAAGAAAACGTTCAAGCGCCAACCGCAGTGAACGTTCAATCCCAAGCAGATTCGCTCAATTCTCAAGAACAATCTTTCAAGCAATCTGCAGACCTAATTCGCACCACCTACGAAAGCCAGCTTTACACCCTGCCTGCATTCAAAGAAGGTCACTACGGGCTGCGCATGTATCGTCAAACATTAGACGATAAGTATTCAGCGGCGGTGTGGAGCGACATGGCTCGAGTGGCAAGCAAGCTCAGCACCCTGTCGAATGACGTTCAAACCATGGAACAAATCGTACTCTACTCAGAGAAGCGAGTTGCATCTTATATTGGTGATAACGATGAGCGCAGTATTCGACGCTACAACATCACCAAGCACATGCCTGAATACCTTTACCTTGGTGTTGACCTTCTAGGCTCTATGGCTCGTGCTAACGAATACGGTTTAGAACACAAGAACGATGCCAAGCTACGCGAAATCATTCGTCGCTATGACTTCTCACGATACGTGACCAATGAAGACATGGTGAAAGCGTGGGCCGCTCAATTAGCGAATCAGGTTTACTGGTTGCGCCAACTGGGTGAGCAGGATGTCGTTGATGAGTTTGTCGATACCTTCAAAAAAGCCTACCCAGATTCGCAAGACAGGAAGCTTTCAAGCCAGCAATACGGCAATAAGATCTATGGTATGACCCATGTGATCTTTGGTGATTCAGAATATTACCAACATCAAGTAAGCGAACAAGACCATCAATGGATCTACGATTACTTCAGAGAAAACATCGATACGATTCTGCTGCGTGCGAAAGAAGATGTGATTGCTGAGGTTGGATTAACCTTCTTATTGGCAGGTTTAGAAACTGACCCAGTTCTAGAGAAAACTCGACTCGCGATTCAAGCTTCAATCGATGAGAAACAAGGCATGATCCCTTCTATCACTGGTGATTTTGATCTTGAGTACGGTGAACACCGCAACGTGTTAGCAATCATGCTACTCGATTGGCAGCAAGTGAATGAAGCGCCGACTTATGAAGGCAACCCTAAGGTGTTTACTAACATCCCTTACGGACTCATTAAAAACCAACCACCGAAGAACTAGCAACATACCTAGCCTAGGTTCATCATAGAACCCAAAAAGCCTCATACCTTTCAAGGCTGCGGCTTTTTGCTGTTTACTACGTCAGTACTCGTATCAAAAGTTGTTAATATCAAAACCTGCGTAAAGATAAAAACAAAGACGACATCAAGCTCCTGACACGGCTTTGTTCATCACTATCGTAAAATCCCCTTCTGCGTAGCCCTCCGTTAAAGAGACATCATCGCAGAGCGTTTTACAGAAACGATAGACACCTTGAGGGTGATAACTCATCAAGGTATTACGCGAAGGATACTGGCTTGAGTTGAGAAGATTAAAAATCACCGTCTGATTCGCCAGTTCATACATGCGAGTAATCATGTTTGTCAGATAATCAGAATCACGAGAGATGTAGTTCAGTGAACCACTAGCGATGACAATGTCGTGCGCCTCAAGGTTCATTTTGCTCATATCACCCGCCAAAAACTGACAACGATCTTCTGTGTAGTTTTGCTTCGCCTTCTTAAGAAAGCCTGCGTGTTGGTCAACGCCGGTATAAGATTGAATACGATAGATGCTGTCGAGCAGTTCAAACAGCTCGCCATAGCCGCAACCCAAATCTAAAACACTCTTCTTTTCGAAGTCCGCCGCACGAGCGATTACTTCAAAGCGACACAATTGACTCTCTTCGCTAGTCCAACCTAAAGCTTTAGCCTTGTCGCCATTCGAGCGGTTAGTTTGTTTCCGATGATAGCGATACACCTTCCAACGATCGAGCCAGTGCATTCAAATCAGCCCTACTTCAATGAACATCAGCACACCTTGATAAGATTAAGCTTTAGAACTTGAAGAAAAGAGCCCACCGATTTTATAACCGATCGCATAGCAAACCACGGCGACAGTAACAAACACCAATGCCGAGAAGAAATACGCTACAGACGCTGCGACACCAGCCCCCCACACCACGCTGAACACCAAACCGAGATAAGCCTCTTTTGGCCACTGGTAGATAGGAAACTGAGCGCCGCCAGCAATTAGGTAAACCATCGCAAACAAGCCAATGAAGGTAACAATAAGACCGATGAGAACGCGAATGTTCATGGAGAGACCCTTGATTAATTTAGCTTGGTTGCCATTGTTCCTAATCGAAAGCGGATATGCTTAGTCGGAACCGAATATTCTCAATCGAAATCGAATGTTCTTAATCGAAGCCGAATGTTATTAATCGCAACCTGATGATATTCAAGTATATCGGATAAAAGGAACTGGCTCTATTACTCTTCCGAGTGAGCTTTTACTCACGATAGACAAATCACAGTCGACGGCCAAAACCTGATTTCGCCTGATTAACAGGCACAAAAAAGCGGACACCCTCCTTACGTTAACTCCGTAAGCAAAGTGTCCGCTTTAACTGAATATAGCTTAAAGCAGGATGAAAATACCCGCTAAGCATGCACTCATTAGGTTTGCTAGCGTACCAGCAGCTACAGCTTTCAAACCTAAGTTTGCAACTTCAGCACGGCGCTCTGGTGCCATAACACCGATTGAACCTAACTGAATCGCGATAGAACCAATGTTAGCAAAGCCACATAGAGCAAAAGTCACGATCACTTGGCTGTGTTCAGATAACAGAGCTTTGTTCTCAACGAAGTCGATGAAAGCAACAAACTCGTTCATAACGATCTTCTGACCGATGTAAGAACCCGCCATCAATACTTCGTCACTTGGGATACCGATCAGCCATGCAAGAGGCGAGAACAGGTAACCAAAGATAGCTTGTAGCGTAATACCCGCAAAACCGAACGTTTCACCTAGGCTTTCTAGGCCAGTGTTGACCATCGCAATCACACTCACGAATGCAACCAACATAGTACCAACCGCTACCGCAACCTTCATACCGTTCATCGCGCCGCTTGCCAATGCATCAATCACGTTGCTTTGGTCAGCTTTATCTAGTTCGATATGGTCGTAATCACTTGGTGTGCTGCGCTCAGGAACAATGATCTTCGCCATTAACAGACTGCCCGGAGCCGCCATAAAGCTTGCAGCGATAAGGTATTTAAGCTCAACACCAAGGCCAGCATAACCACCAAGTACACTACCCGCTACCGACGCCATACCACCTGCCATTACAGCAAACAGTTCCGAACGAGTCATAGACTTTAAAAAGGGACGAATAAGAAGAGGAGACTCACCCTGAGAAAGGAAGATATTACCTGTAGCAACCAGAGATTCAGCTTTACTTGTACCCAGCAGTTTTTGCACCGCTCCGCCCAAGATTTGAATCACTTTTTGCATAACGCCTAAGTAATAAAGCGCAGAAATCAAAGCACTGAAGAAGATAATGATTGGAAGCACGCGAACCGCGAAAATGAAGCCTTCAGTAGCAAGGTCACCGAAAAGGAATGCGATACCAACGTCTGCAAAACCAAGCAGGCTAGAAACACCATTACTTAGGCTTGTTAGCGCCAATTGTCCCCATGGGAAATACAAGACTAAGGCTGCAAAACCGATTTGAAGTAATAGTGCACGAGAGACCGTTTTCCAGTTAATTGAAGAACGACTTTCAGATAACAGGTACGCGCAAGCAATCAGTGCAAGAACACCGACAAAACCAAATAGAATATTCATAATGTGTCCTAGTAATCCTTAAAGAGTGAACATGAGCCAAGCAAATGACATCAAAGGAACAGGACAAAGAACCGCAAGCAAAACGCTACGCGATGAAGGAGCTAACAGGGTTAGCGAATGTAACAACGAGTTGTTCATGTAAAAAATCACCTTATACAAGCAGTGGAACGTAGCTGGTCCGGTCCGTGGGGTCATTCACATATCCATGTGACGGCTTGTATTGGCTAAGCACCGGCTTAAAACCGGAAGAGAAGTATAAACAGTTAAGTGAGACTTTCATCACATTTTTTAACGCAAACGATCGCGCGATCAAGGATTAAGCAAAATGTATTGTTTGTCGTCGTTTTCGAGCTTCAAAACTGTAAACAATCTGTAGGGAGTTGAATTTGTAATGTTAAGTCTTTAAGTGTGTGAGCGTAATCACTCGGTTAATTCTGTGTGATTCTTACTACTTTTCTGTGCTCTGCCTCATTTCCCGAGACTTCAAGATTCATCTTAAGTTTAGATGCGTATATACTTTGTATGACCTCACCAAATAATTATCTATAAAATACCAATAGAGCTGATTAGATATAACAGCCATCGAGACTAAGAGAGGAAACACGTGAAGAAAATGGAAGCTCCGCACGACATGAACAATGGAGCTAGATTCAAAACAAATAGACACGGCTATGTGACAGTAGTTGAATATTATAATACCTATACTGTTATTGTCGCGTTTGAAAATACTGGAAATATCCGCGCTATCAGTGCGGCGAAATTACGTACAGGTCAACTCACCGATCGTTCTGTCGCGCCTGAATCAATTATGATTGGTGAAAAGGTTGAATCGGTTAAACACGGGATACTAACCATTACTCAAGTTGAATCTGAAAATATTGTGGTACTGACCAATGCCAATAACGAAGAAATTAGAATGTTATTGCCTGCCGTACAGAAAATGAAAGATAAAACAGAAGAAGTCGACAGTGAAAATATTGCCTCCCCAAAACCAACCTCTCTTAGCGAACTGACTAAAAGAAATAAAAAGACCAAAGACGTTAATAGCATGCTTAAGAAAATGCTTACTGACTACGGTCGATACGATTAACTCTCTGTTTTCAACAATAAAGCCTCTATAGATTTATATTCTAATATAAAAACTAGTTAAGCCTGCCTTTCTCAATAAAATACGTTGCATATTCGAGTGAAAAGTTAAATTTGATCAAAGTCTCACTCTGGATCTTTACTACAAATTAACGAGATCTCCATCACAATCTCATTTTAGTTTTGTGATGGGGATCTTATTGAAATCTGAATACTTCCATTACTATGCTCTCACACAATAAGAGAACGAAGTTTCTCAACCCCTAAAATCCAATTGAGACAAATATTATGAAAAAGATTCTTGTAGTTTGCGGTAACGGCCTTGGTACTTCTCTAATGATGGAAATGGCAGTAAAAGAAGTCGCTAAAAAAATCGGTTTCGAAGCAGAAGTTGATCACGAAGATCTTTCATCTGCAGCATCAAGCAATGCGGATATTTGGGTTGCAGCAACAGACGTTGCAAACCAACTAAAAGACGCTGGTAAAGAGAATATCATCAGCCTTAAAAATATTTTTGACAAAGCATCTATTGAAGAACAACTAAAAACTTTCATGTAAGGTCAAAATTATGCAAAACTTTTTCGAGTTCATGCTCGGCTTATTAAAAGAGCCGGCGATCATGGTAGGTTTAATTGCTTTTATCGGCCTGGTTGCACAAAAAGCAGATGTTTCTACCATTCTAAAAGGCACAATTAAAACCGTAATGGGTTTCCTAATTTTAGGTTTTGGTGCTGGCGCTCTTGTTGGCGCACTAAATAACTTCTCTGTTGTATTTACTGAAGCATTCGGCGTAAGTGGTGTTATTCCAAATAACGAAGCAATTGTTGCATTAGCACAAGAAGCATTCGGTTATGAAATGGCTCTAATTATGTTCTTCGCATTCGTTGTGAATATTTTATTGGCTCGTTTAACACCTTTAAAATATATTTTCTTAACGGGTCACCACACAATGTTCATGTCTATGCTGGTAGCGGTAATCCTGTCTACAGCTAACATCGAAGGCACTGCTCTCGTTGCAATCGGCTCGATCATTGTGGGTTCACTGATGGTTATCATGCCTGCACTTGCTCAAAAATACACAGAGAAAGTGATGGGTACTGATCAGTTGGCGATGGGTCACTTCTCAACGTTCTCATACTTAGTATCGGGTTACATTGGTAGCAAGTTTGGTGACACTTCAAAATCAACAGAAGACATCAACGTACCTAAAAGCCTAATGTTCCTGCGTGATACGCCAGTTGCTGTAGCAACAACAATGGCTATCTTCTTTATGTTTGCCTCAATTGTTGCTGGCGGTGACTTTGTTGAAACAGTATCAGGCGGTCAAAACTGGGTAGTATTCACCTTCATGCAATCTCTTGTGTTTGCCGGTGGTGTTTACATCGTACTGCAAGGTGTGAAGATGCTGATTGCTGAAATCGTTCCTGCATTCAAAGGTATCTCTGACAAGCTAGTACCGGGCGCAAAACCTGCTCTAGACTGCCCTATGGTATTCCCTGTAGCACCAAACGCGGTACTTATCGGTTTCCTTTGTTCTTTCGCTGCTGGCCTACTAGCAATGGCAGTTCAAGGCGCGCTTGGCTGGACAATCATTGTAGCTGGCGTCGTTCCACACTTCTTCGTAGGTGGTGCAGCAGGCGTTTACGGTAATGCGACAGGCGGTCTACGCGGTGCAATTCTAGGTTCGTTCACGCAAGGTCTGTGTATCTCTTTCCTACCAATGCTACTGCTTCCAGTACTGGGTGGCCTTGGTCTTGAAGCGACAACGTTTGCTGACTTCGACTTCGGTGTTGTTGGTCTTATCCTAGGGTGGATTGTTTCATGAGCTTATTCGATTTAATTGGTAACCAAGGCATTATCATCAACTCTGAAGAAAACCTAACGGTTGATGCGGCAATTGATGTGACTTGTTCAACACTGCTAGCGAGCAACAAAATTGAAGCAAGCTATGTTGAAGCTATCAAGCAAAAACATAAGGACATTGGCGCGTACTATGTTCTGGCACCAAAGATTGCGATGCCTCATGCTCGCCCTGAAGATGGTGTAAACGAAGCATCACTGCAAGTAACGGTATTCAAGAAGGGTGTTGATTTAGAGTCAGAAGACAACGGTGACGTTTACCTTTCGATTACTCTGGCTGCGATGGACTCAGATAGCCACATCCATACGATTATGGCGCTATCAGAGTTGTTCCAAAATGATGATGACATTGATGCCATCATCGCAGCGGAAACTGAGCAAGCGATCATCGAGATCTTAAAACGATACTAATCTCGATATAAAGATCCTGATAAGCCCCCATGAAAAAAGCGATAGCCTCGGCTATCGCTTTTCTGTTTCTGGTGCTTGGTCATTTCTCATCGAATATGAGTGAAGGCATCACACCTAGAAAGCATTCAGTGGCGTTAAAATGCGTACATTCTTTTATCTGTCGATAATTCAAAGCAATATTGCGCGTGTTTATTAAGGCACTCAAACACTTCTCGATCCAACTTAAAGTTATCAACGTGGTCCCTCAAAATAACGAGAGTCTCTTCTAACGTCATGCCTCCACGATAAGGTCGAGACTGAGTTAGCGCTTGAAACACATCCACCACAGCAACAATTCGACTGGGTTGATCCAACTCTTCCGCCGTTTTGCCCATTGGGTAACCCGAACCATCTAACCTTTCATGATGATTAGATGCCCACTGACAAACCTGAGGTGAACTGAACAACTCCTGCAATGCGAATCGAGTGTCCGTTGCATGGCGTTTAATACAGCAATACTCTTCTTCAGTAAGTAAATCCGGCTTATGCAGAATGTCATTAGGGGTTTGCAGTTTACCGATATCATGGACCAATCCAGCCAGATAGAGTTTGCGCTGAGTGGTGTAGGAATAGCCCAATTGTTTAGCGAGGTATTCTGAAAGCTGCCCAACCTTCAACGAGTGCTTAAAGGTAAACGAACTTTTGGTATCAACAACGTTGGCAATAAATTCGGCAAAGGCCACCGTCTCATCCAACGACATCTGTTGAGAGAAAAAGGGCACAGGCTCAAAATTATCCCTCATGTTCTCGATGTATGGGATCTCCATAGAAAACCAGAAATCATCCAGATCGACCAACTCACACATGTGTTGAACAAGGTTGGTTTCGAACATCTCATCCGCTTGTTCAGTCAAACGTTCAATGATGCTCGCTTTGCCATCGGGTGTTAGGTTTCCATAACGATCAGAAGAGGTTATGCCGTATAGATAATCGACCCTATCGGCAAGCATCACGATGGCAGCTAGCTCTTTTTCTAACTCGCTGATATGAATAGCCTTTAGCTCAGACCACGGAGTATGATGATAAAGTACCGGCTTAGCGAATATAGAAAGAACCGGGCACTCTTTTAAGATTTGGTAGCCCTTTTGACAATGGTGGTAGCTCGAGTCGGGTACAAACCCAGACGTTAAGCTGAGCTGTTCATCAATTTGCGAGACACCACAGTCGTGAATCAAGCCTAACGAAAACGCGAGCTGCGCTTGCTCTTCTTCCCACCCCACACTCAGAGCACATCGATACGCGATGTAGCCCACTCTCTGTCCATGATTTTTACTTTCGAAACCGACGTTATCAAGCGCCTTAGCAATACCGAATAGAGCCTTTCTTAGGTCCACGGTCACATCCTGGCAATGTTGATTCATTATTTAAGCCTAGCATTTTTATAGTTTTTATATATTTAGACCGCTAATACTAATGCATAGCTAATGATTATATACACAACTATTGTAAGGTTTAATGAGTTTCGTGATAGAACTAACGTATCACGAAAAATTCGTGCTACAGGTGGTTGCATATTAAGAATCATGCGACATTATAGCCTGCCGACTAAGATTCGCTTAAATAAGCAGCCATAAGAAAAGGAAAGACATGTTTAAAACGGTTATCGACAACGAACTCTCCATCGCATTGGTTGAAGAGAGCTTCGCTTCTCACTACGCGGAAATCTCACAAAGCCAGAATGAGTACCTAAGCCAATGGCTCGTGTGGCCGCCACATTGTAAAACCGAGCAAGACTTTAGGATCTTCATCCAACGCTCGCTACACGATTATGCGGAAGGGAAAAGCATGACTTGTGCAATCGTGTATCAAGACAAGGTCGTCGGTAACTGTAGTTTCAATACCATTGATCATGATAAGCAAAAGGTGACCATAGGTTATTGGTTATCTGAGACATACCAAGGAAAGGGGATTGTGACTCGCGTTGTCCAGAAGCTGATTGATATTGCTTTCAATGAGTTAGATATGGAAAAGGTAGAGATATCAGCCGCAACCGGTAACCAAAGCAGCCGTAAGGTTTGTGAGCGCTTACATTTCACGTTAGAAGGTATCATCACGCGTAACGAAAACTTGAATGGTCGCATCATTGACCACGCTATTTATGGCCTTCATCGCTCTAAGCTCTAAGCTCTAAGCTCTAAGCTCTAAGCTCTAAGCTCTAAGCAGTAGTAACTAAGCGGTCACTCGCTTGTAAATCGGAATATGAAAAAGCCACGGTATTAAGTCCGTGGCTTTATTATTTGACGAGCCTGAACAGCTCTTAAGGCTCCATCTTATGCGATCTTAGGAATCACGATACTGAACTTGGCACCACCATAGTTGCTGTCGTCGATTTTGATATCCCAAGAAAGCTTTTTAGCCGCAGATAGAGCAATCGCGAGGCCTAATCCCAATCCACCGGTGGTCGGAGTTCTGCTTGAATCTAATCGAGAGAACGGTAGGAATACCTCATCACGCTTATTCTCCGGTATTCCAGAACCATTATCTTCAATCACCACCAGCCAGTTTTCTGAGTTCTCATCCAGCGTCATCCACACTTTGTCTTGTGTGTAATTACCCGCATTCTTGAGAACGTTATCGAACACCAAGCGCGCCATTGAACAGTCACATTTTATCGTGCAGTTTTTCTGAACCTTAGAGTCAAAGGTCACGTTCTCCAACTCCGAGTAGCGAATCCGATCTAAGCAATATTCGAGCAGGTTAGCTCTCACTTTTACCAACTCAAAGAAAGAGTTATCCATGACATTCAACTTCGAAAGCATGATGATTTCTGACGTGAGCTCGTTGATATCCTCAATGTAGGTATCAATGTCATCGAAAAGAACCTGATGATTATCGGGAGCCCCCCTTCTTAATATATCGGTCGCCAGCTGAATACGACTTAACGGAGTTCGTACTTCGTGTGGGATAGCTTGAGCGAAGATATGACTTTGTTTTACTTTACTCTCAATCTCTTCAGCCATGAAGTTAAAACTGCTGGCCAAATCAGAAACAGGATGGATGTCGTCCATGTCAGATCGAGTACTAAGCTTGCCCTTACCAAACTGCTTCTGCTTCTCGACGAGCAACTCTATTCTTTCTTGAAAACGCCTCACAGGTAAGTAAACACTTGCTCCAATCGCCACAATCACAGCCAACAACAGCCCTAACAAAAAGTGTCGTTCTGAGTCTTCGTACCATTCAATGTCAGGAGAGAAAAAGTCCCCTACCTCACTGAACCCAAAACTGAATTTAGAGTTTGGTAGCTGAAACACGGTCGAATAGAGGTTGTCATCACTTAGATATATCGGCACACCGTTTAAGGTTGTGTATAACTCACATTGTTGGCAAGGCGCCTCGCCCGACCAATTCTCCAACAGGCGTAAATTGAATATATAAAATTGTTGGTAGCCTGTTCTATCGAGCTCTTTATAGAGTGAGTTTTCTTGATTGTGTTGACGAACATACTGCTCCGCAAAGTAGATGCCATCATTGAGGAAGGTTTCGATCTCGGTGCGTCGCATGTACCCCTCACCAAGGTTCAAGAACAAAAATATCGTTGCCGACATCCCAGTCACAATCCCAAGGTATAAGCGAGCAAACATCGAAACCGAGCGAAGCTTCGTAGCAATGAACTTACGCAACCAGCATGTACCCCTTGTTGCGAACCGTACGAATCAACTGTTTGTCTTTTGCGTGAATGCGCAGCTTTCGGCGTAACCCAGACACGCGCATATCAATCGAGCGGTCGTTGAACGCGTAATCTATCCCTCTAAATAACTGACAGCACTGGTCTCGAGTCACGACCTGACCGATGTTATTAACGAGAAGGTTTAAGATTTCAAATTCAGCAGAAGTAAGCTTGAGGTTTTGGCCGTAGAGCGTGGCACTTTGAGCAGAGCTGTTGATTACAATATCGCACTGTTTTTCAGCCGTAGTTTCTTGCGCAGTTTTTACGGGAGTCGCTCGACGCAATAACGCTTCAATTCGCGCTAACAAGGCATGGCCACGAATCGGTTTGGCAACGTAATCGTCCGCACCAAATTTAAACAAGCTGACCTCGCTCATTTCATCGGCGGAAGCCGTTAGCACTAAAATCATTCCATTGTAAAACTCACGGGCTTGACGGCAAATTTGCGCGCCGCTCATCCCTGGAAGCATCAAGTCCAACAGCACTAAATCAGGTTCAATACTACGGATCGCTTCAAGTGCCAAGTTCCCTTCATGAACAACGCTAACATTGTAACCTTCAGCTTCGAGGTAAAGCGTCGTTAGACGAGCTATCTCTTGGTCATCTTCAACAATGAGCACTTTGGTTTTCGACATTCCTATCACCAGTATTTATTAAAAGCGAAGGCAGTATATATACTGGTCATAGATCATCAATATTGGAATCAGAGCCCTACATTTACCGTACGCAAAACATAGTAATCACTTTTGTACATACACGTTTACAGAATAGAGAACCAACAACCGGTGCGCCTTGGTTTATCAAGGTTTCCTCCTTCAGAGCACACCATTTTGATGTGCAAGGAAAGTGGCTCTTTGATAAAAGCGAACTGCTGCTAAACCTAACCTGTACAACAAAGCAAGAAGAGAAGCTGATAAAAGCCAGATACAACGCAGAACACGACTGTTTAACGGAGCTTTATAATCGCCGTGGGATCAGCAACCTTCTAGAAACCAGCATTGCCTATCGCTCACCGTTTGAATTGATGTTTGTCGACCTTGATGGCTTCAAATTAGTTAATGACACTTATGGGCACACTGTCGGAGACCAACTACTCAAACAGGTTGGTGAACACCTTAAACAGTTGGTTGATGAGAAATGCATGATAGGGCGATTTGGTGGCGACGAATTCATTGTGATTGCCCACACCTGCCGAAATCAAAATATCCCACTACTTTGCTCTCGCATCATTGATGCCTTAAACCGAAGTTTCCATATCAGAGGCATCGGCAGTTTATCTGTCGGTTGCAGCATAGGTACCGCGCATTTCCCTGATAACGCGGTTGACCAAGAAACATTGCTAAAGCAAGCGGGTATGGCGATGCATCTTGCAAAAGCGAATGGTCGAAACCGCTTCCAAACGTTTACCCCAGACTTAGCACAAACCCTGCATCGCAAAGTAGAGATCCGCCATCGACTGGCACGCGCCATAGAAAACGGCGATCTCAACCTTCACTATCAACCGATCATGAACACCAACAGCGACAAGGTGAAAGGGTTTGAAGCCTTGCTTCGATGGTCAGACAAAGAGCTAGGTAACATAGGCCCTGATGAGTTTATTAGCTTAGCGGAGGAGACGGGGCAGATTGTACCGCTCGGGAAATGGGTTCTGAACTCTGCACTCAAACAGCTATCGATATGGCAACGTGAGTTTGATAGTGAGTTGATGATGAGTATCAATATTTCGAGTATTCAGATGCACGCGACCTTTGCCGAGCAGCTATTAGCAATGTTGAACTTCTACAATATCCAACCTCAAAGCATCGCCCTTGAGATCACCGAATCTTCCATGATCTTCAAGCATGGTGAAGTCAGGCAAGCGTTAAGCGATATTTCTAAATTGGGCGTAGAGCTTCACCTTGATGACTTTGGCACAGGCTACTCGTCACTGTCGATGTTGCATGACTTACCGATTAGCACCGTGAAACTCGATAAAAGCTTCGTCCACGGTTCACACAAAGGGAGCAAAGCGATTGTCCAAGCCACCCATGCTATCTGTGAAAAATTGGGGCTAAAAGTGGTTGCTGAAGGTGTCGAAACCGAAACGCATAAAGCGTTCTTAATCGATTGTGGATACCAGTATCTTCAGGGATTTTTATTTAGTAAACCAATTCCCTCAAATGAAGTCGAAAGTCAGTTTTTGAATGGTCGACAATCCTACAATTAAAGACTTATTTATCAATAAATTAAGTCGTTTGAATGCTTCCTAAACAATCGGCTGCTGTGGGTGTGTACGCTTACGTATGCTTACATAGCGTTTAACAGTAAGAGGAAATAATTAAGCTATTGTTTATAAAGAAAATTACTTAGAAATTCACACAATAAAACACCAAACCATTATACCCACTAACTGTAATGACTTTGGTATTTAGATTACCCTCATTCCGTCCCTTTAGCAGATCAAATAATCGGTAACCATGAACAGACAAAACGGCTTCACTCTTTTAGAACTCATCATCTCTGTATTAATTTTAGCGATCGTTTCGGCGACAGCTATGGTCAAGTTCTTAGACGTTCAAGGAAGTGCTCGGGCGAGTAAAATACATGATGTGGCTGGTAACCTTCGCACGGGTATCGATATGATCTACGCGAAGTCAGCGATTGCTGGCGTTGAGGATGAGTGCAACTATGTTGAAAAGACGGAGATTGAGACCTACTACGTTTGTCATGGTTACCCAATCGCCTATGTTGACTCACTAAGAAGACTGCTCAATATCGACGCAACAGAGCTTCATGTCATCAACAAAGAAGTAGACTCTGGCAGCAATGCAGAAAGAGTAGCCGCCATCTCTTTCGACACCGAAAACTACACCTATTCGCCAGAAGGAGACTTTTGTCAGGTGCTTTATCAGCCAGAAAAAGAACCACAGATCGTGGTGCTTGATGGTGCATGTTAAATACTCAACGATTGCACGCTTCCATAGTTAACACAAAGCCACCGCAACAGATCTTTGAATATCATGTGGTTACGCTAACATTTGCTCAAAAATAACACTAATTGATCTAACTTGTTGCTGCTTATACTTTTAGGCAGTGCTCACGGTATAAGAGCAACCTTATTCATATCTTATTTTCATCACTAGCCGATTAATATTCACATAGACACATATTTGATACATATGTCAATAATAATTCCATTAAAATTCTTTAATCAACACATCATGATAAAAATCATCCTTTCCCTATTTTAAATATCCCACCTTAAAGTTTAATTATTTAAATTTCGTAACAGAATAAATTAAAGTCAATCATTCAACAAATATAATTAATCCT